>JAWXBP010000408.1 GCA_034440135.1 Planctomycetia bacterium | reverse complement strand
CACACCTCCGTGCAAAAAAGGAAAGAAAACCGCTCCGTCCCGCTTCCTACGCCAACAAACCTCGACCGGTTCACGGCTTACGAAAACTGATTCGCCCTGATTCCCCCAGCGGCGACCTTGACCAAGGCCATCCAGACCCCATACTAGGTGGACACGAGCCGGAGTGGCGGAATGGCAGACGCGCTGGATTCAAAATCCAGTGAGGGCAACCTCGTGTGGGTTCGACTCCCACCTTCGGTAGTTTTTGTGTGGTAATAGGTTGCGGCGATATGGTCGCTGCAAGCTTCTGGCATGCTGATGCTCAGCACTCAATAAACACTCACTTGGGGATTTGAATGCCCCTGGACGAGAACACGCTTCTTGACGTGGTTAGCCTGCGGGCTCGCCAATCCACCATCGCCATCTTGGCATATCAAGGTGGCCAACCGAAGCAGCACGGGACCGGTACTCTGTTTCGCTTCGGTGGCGAGTTTTTTCTCGTCACGGCGGCACACGTGTTGACTGATGCGATGAAGGCGCAAGTACCTCTGCTTTTGGCACCAGAGAATGAGGCCCTGGTGCCCCTCAAAGTAGCAGGGGCGGCTTACACTACCGAGTTTCAATCCGATCTTGGGTCAGAGGATCCTTACGATATCGCGGTGTGGAACCTGGTCGCTGACACCGTCGAGAAGATCGGCAAAAAGCAGTTCCTAAATCAGACGGACCTTCAATTCGACGCGGATATTTCGAAGGGCCGTTTCTTGGTTTTTGGCTACCCTTCGGCGTGGTCGAATACTTCATCCGAACAACCCCGCACGATTGAGCAAGCACCGATTTCTCTTATTACCATCCCCTATGATGGAAGACGTAATTTTGAGCGATACGACGATCGCTTTCACATGCTGTTGAGGTTTTCGCGCGAGACGACTCAGCCTGCGGTCGGCAATTCGTTTTCACTGCCAGAAACCCTCGAGGGCATCAGCGGTTGTAGCATTTGGAAATTGCACGATGAGAGCTTCTCTTATGAAGATTGGACGGCAGAGGCTCCGAAGGTGGTCGCTATTCAGACATGTGTCTACTCCGGTCGAGGGGCCATCCGCGGAACGCTTTGGGAAGGCGTGCTTACGATCATCGCAAAAGAATGGCCTGAATTAAGGCTAGGATTTCATATTCTCTTGCGCCATGATCGGCGGATCAGACGATAGCCGACCGGTCGAGGGCAGGCTCGAACAGTTCCGCCACTGCCGGCTTCAACTGCCGCGCCATGTTGATGTAGCGTTGGGTCGTCTGATAGTCCTTATGCTGCATCAGCGCCTGGAGCGCGTCGCCGCTCATTCGATCCGCATTCATCGTCGCGAACGCCCGCCGAAGGTCGTGGAAGCCATAGAATTGCTTTCCGTGCGGCTTCACCCCGGCGGCCTTCTGGATGAGTTCGAATTCCGTGTAGAGCGATCGCCGGTCGACCTCCAGCGGGAAAACGCTGACGTGAAACGAGCGCACGGTCTGCAGGTGATCGAGGGCTAGATCGTGCAGTTGGATCAGCATGTCCCGCTTGCCCTTGTTGTCGGCTGCACGGGAAAGCGCCGTGCCATTTTCCAGGTCGACGTCTTCCCACCGCAGGGCGAGGATTTGGCCGATTCGCCAGCCGGTCATATAGGCCGTGATGAGCAGGGCTCGCCACCACGCCGCCGGCGGTGATATTCCCTTCTGCCGGCCGCCTCGCCGCGTCACACGACTGATAGAGGGCCGTGAAGTCCTCCGGTGTCACGTACGTTGGATGCTTCCCCGGCTCGCGGAGGAATTCAATCTCCGGCTCTGTCGCGAGGTAGCCCCAGCGGTGTGCCCGCTTTATGATCGCACGGAGCGCCCGCAGTTCCTTGTTCACCGTTGCCGGCGAAATGCGGGGGCCGACGTCGGGAGTTTTCGACTTCAGGTTCCGGGGATCGGCCCGGCGTGCTGCGACGTAGTCCGCGAACGTCTTGGACTTCAAGCTGCTCATCTTGATCGGCTTCACGATCCGCTCAAAGTGGTTGATCGCGATCAGCGTGCTTTCGCGAGTTGACGGTTCAGCACTGGCCAGAATCTTCGCCTCGTAATCGACCATGAACTCGGTCCACGTCGCCCGCAGCGGCGCCTGGTAGTTGCTCGAGGCAATTTGACCCTCGATTTTCCGAGCTTCGTTTTCGGCTTGACTGCGCGTGCCGATGCGCTTCGAACATCGGTGGCCGTCGGGATCGTACCAGCCGACCGACCAAGCGGTGACTTTGCCGACTTTTCGCTTCTGGCGGCTGTCCTGAAATACCCAGGCTCGCATGATTGCTGCTCCTTGTGAGAAATCCCGCCGACTCCCGCCACGCGCCACGGGCGCTAACGAGGTGGGGCCGGCGGGGTGGACGGTGGAAACTACGCGACGGCGCCGACGAGCTCGCCCGCGGGGATGGCGTACTGGGCACGCTCTTCGGCGGTCGGACGAACGATCTTCACGTCCGTGACGAATTCCTGCCGTAGTTGCCGACGGTTCGATCCGTCGCGGGTTACTTCGACGACAAAGTACACGTGCGGCCAAGGGTTCACCCGGGCGCTGCCGACTTCGATGACGATGCCCCAGTGGGCCGTAACGCCCGAAGCGACCTTGAGACTCTTGCGGTTGAATTCCGCGACTTGCTTGAACGCATCTTCGCGCGTCGTCAGGTCCAGAGAACTCCCCGCGAATTCGCCCTCGGCTCGATCTCCTGCCGAGTCCCATTCCGAGGGAACGTCGACGTACGACTTCGGCATTTTGTCGACAAATCGCTCCGACCCTGGCAGCAGGGCCAAGAACCGGCGGGGTTGGGATTCGCTTCCCTCGATCAATGTGCCAGCGGGTTTACGAGACATTGTGCACTCCATGAAAAGGAGCGCAGGGTGCCAGCAAGCTGGGTGCGGCCGAGATGGCCACGACGAAACGCAAGCAACGCATTAAGATTTGAGAAGCCCATTTTGCAGGTCACACTGCGAAGTTGGTTAGGCCGGCGGAAGTGTACCACCACTCCCGTCGGCCGCTTTCATTTGTATCGGCAATCCCGGGAATAGCAAGTAGAAAATGATTGGCGCAAGCTGGTTGACGGCCGTTAATTGGTTGGTTTTCGTGGGATGCGTTGGTATCTTTGTGTAGTGAGTTGGAGCGTCGCGAGCACAATCGTGGGTGGAAATCATGAAGGGCGCATTTCCGTGGTACTTTCCTCCGATGGAAGAAGAGTACAAGCAAATCTGGAAGTCTGCGTTCCTAACCGTGGACACAAATGTGCTACTCGACTTATACCGGCACAACAATGAGAACCGCGAATTGCTGCTGAAGAGTCTAAAAGACTTCAGTGGGCGCGCTTGGCTAACCCGACAAGCAGCAGAAGAGTTTTTTCGACATCGCCAGAAAACCGTTAACGGTGTCAGTAAGAACTTCAAAAATGCGATCAATGCACTTGAGTCTATTGTGGCGTCCAGTCGGCAGGTGGCTGAATGGCGGTCGCTTCCCAAGGATCTCCCGCTGCAGTTTTCCGCGAAGATCACGGCGTTGGTCGCGGATTTTGTACAGCAAATCGAAGCTGCTAAGGAAGCTCATCCTGATTACAGAAGCGCATCGTCGGACGCTGTGTTGGAAGCACTGTGCGATCTGTTTACGGAGGTTGGGCCATTTCTCAACGCAGAGGAATCGGTAAATCGCGCGACGGAAGGTTTGCGACGCCACGAAAACGAAATTCCACCTGGATACTGCGACAAAAAAAAGTCCAAGGAACGAAAGTACGGTGACTATCTGATTTGGCGTGAGGTTCTTGACTTCGCCAAGGCCAAGCAATTGCCAGTTGTCTTGGTGACATCTGAGAAAAAAGAAGACTGGTGGGAAGAGATCGACGGTCAAATCATTGGCCCCCGTCGAGAGATGCTGCGAGAGCTTTTTGAGCACTCTCAGCAGCGAGTGCTGATCTACCAGACTGACCAGTTTGCAGAAATGGCTGGACAAATGCGCGGCGCTCCGGTGGAAGAAAACGTGCTCGCAGAGATTAAAGTTGTCCAGGAATCATCGGAAGATGTCCCTCGAATAGTTGAAATAGCCGTTGGTTCCCCGGGGTTGATTGTTAGGCTCGTTGGCGTTGGTCGTCAAGTCGTGAGCCGTGGGCGGCT
>JAWXBP010000407.1 GCA_034440135.1 Planctomycetia bacterium | reverse complement strand
GCCCGTATGCTAGTCGGCGTAGCCCAGGCGGCGGTTGGTTTCGCCGCCGATTTTTTCGAATAGTTCCAAGTCCGCGGGCGTCAGGTCGCGCCGCCATTTTTCGTCGAGCTGCACGGTGCTTTCGTCGTAGCGGAATCGCATGGGGTTGCCGCCGACGCCGTGGAACTCCGTCTTCTTTAGCATGAAATCCGTGAGCTGCGTGTCGACGTCCAGAAACTTGGAGATGGTCAGCATCGTGCCGGGCGTGTCCCGGCAAAGGTCCTCGTAGCGGACCACCATGCGTTGACTCTCGGGGATCGAACGCATCATCAGCTCGGTGTTCCAATGCCGGCGAACGAACAGCTTAACGGCGACTTCCATCGACGACTTCTCGCGACGCATCTGCGAGCAGGTCCAGCCGCGGCCGTCGCGGATGACGTGGATCGCGCGGAAACGCGTCGGATCGGCAAGGTAGATCGACTTCATCTGCGTGGTGGCGCCGGCCGAGTTGATCGTGATCGGCGTGCCGCGCACCGTGGCGATCGCCTCGTAGACTTGTACGGCCCGTGCCCCGAACTCGCGCTCGCGACGGGCTCGAGGGGAGATCAGGGAGCCGAGCCGCCAGGCTGCGGGACTGCCCCAGATCATCAGCAGTTCGGCAAGCGCCGGCAGCTTGCGGAAAGCGGTTTTTTTCAACTCGGTCGGACGCGAGAACTCGCCGAGCTTCAGCGAGAGGTCGCCCGTCTTCCGGCGCAGTTCCGCCTCCACGTCGAGCCAGAACGGACATTTCAGCACCGGCGTGCCGCAGCCGCAGAGCATGTCCGGCTGCGCGGTGAACTTATGCAGATTGGTGATTTCGCCCATCGACGTGCATTCGGGATACTGATCGAGCAACATCCCGACCAGCGTGGAGCCGGAATGGCCGATGCTGGCGATGCAGACGAATTTTCCCAGTTGCTGCGCGCTGGGCGCGGCGACGACGGTCGACATGACGGCTGTTCCTGTTCCCGTGCTATTCTCGGACCGATCTACTTTTTCTCGCCAGCCGCGAAAAAGACGCTGGCGAGCATTTCGTTGAAGTAGCGGTCGATGTTGTATTGTTCGTCGATCATGCGGCGGCCGCGTCGGCCCATCTCGCGGGATTGCTCCGGCGATTCCAGGCAGCGCCGCACGGCGTCCGCGAGTTGTTTGTCGCCCTCTTCGCCGATCGAGTAGCCGTTCTCCCCATCGACGATCAGATCGAATTCGCTGCCATCGCCGACGGAACTGATCACTGGCAAGCGGTGCGTCATCGCCTCGGAGACGACCAGTCCGCCCATGCCGGGCAGCACGACGAGTTCCGCCAGTTGAAAGTACGCGGCCACTCCCTCGTAGACCGCGCCGGTGAAGATCACGCGGTCGGCGACACGCAACTCCGACGCAACGCGTTCACATTCTGCGCGGAAGTCGCCGTCGCCGACGACGAGCAAGCGCAATTCGTCGTGCGGATCGGGAAGCATCGCGAAGGCGCGAATCAGGCGATCGAGTTTTTTCGTCTTCATGATCGCGCCGACGTAGAGCACGACCCGCTTACCGTCGAGCCCGAGCCGCGTACGGAGCGGCGCCACCTGCTCGCGCGTGGCTTCGATCTCGGCGAGCACCTTGTTCGTATCGACGACGTTCACCAGGTTGAAGCAACGCCGCGGCTCGTAGCCCATGCGGAGGAAGTAGTCGACGGCGACCGACGAGTAACCGAGATAGGCTGTGGCGCGGCGCTCGATCCACTGCACGACGGCGCGATACATCTGGCCGAGTCGCGAATATTTCTGCCCGCGGATCTCGCCGAGCGACCACCAGACGATCGGTTTGCGGAACAGCTTGGCGTAGAACAACATCAACAGGTTGTTGATCGGCTCGCCCCCTTGTACCAGCAGCACGTCGGGGTTGTAGCGCCAGAGCCGCCAGGGGAGCGTCGGGTTGAAGAGCAAGCCCACGTCGCGGTCGGTGCTGCGCAACCGCTTTTTCCACGTCGGCATGACCGAGACGTCGAGGCCGCTCAGGTTGTCGGCATTGACCGTTTTCGTACCGGGAATGCCGGAGCCGACGAAGATCTTGACGGTCAGATCGGGATGCTCGGTCAAACGCCGAAAGATCGGCACGCGGTAGCGGTAGCAAACGATGTACAACAGCGCTACTTTGAGCGGCGCGCCGTCGCGGCGGCGCACGGGCACGACTGGAAACGCGCCGCGCCGGGCGTGGCGCGCGAGCGGCGCGACTTCTCCGCTGGCAGGCGCAAGCGGCGCGGAACTTGGCGGCGGCGTTGCCACGGCGTCGGCCATGCTCACCGTCCCGCCTGCAGTTGCTCGACCGCTTGGAAACTGGCTTCGGTGACTTCGCATAACTCGGCGAACGGCACCGGCGATAGCCCGCCTTTTTCGACGGCCGCGAAGAACGCCTCCAGGCAGGCGGCGTGTCCTTTGTCCTGTCTCCAGAGATTCATTTTATGGAAGCCCGACCAGCCGAGTCCGCGGAGCTTGCGGAAATTATCGAGCTGCAAGATCCGTCCCCCGCAAAAGACTTCGATCCGCTCTTTGGGGAACGATTGATGGCCGTTGGCCAGATAGTGCAAAGTGGCCGTCGAGCCGTCGGTGAAATCCATCGTCATCGTCACGCAATCGCGCGGACCGCGCGGCGAACCGAGCGCCGTCGCCTGCACGCGCGCAATGGGATGACTGACCAAATAGCGCGCCAGGTCGATGAAGTGGCAACCTTCGCCGATGAGCCGTCCGCCGCCGACCGCGGGGTCGTTCAACCAATGATCCGCGGGCAACTCGCCGGCGTTCACGGTCATGATGATCGCTTGACGCTCGCGGGTGCCTGCGAGGAGCGAACGCATCTTGATCGCTTGCGGGGCGAAGCGCCGATTGAAGCCGACCGACAGGACCGGCGGCCGGACGTCGCCGGTGAAAGATTCGTAGGTGGCGCGGAGTTGCTCCAGGCCCTCGCGGTCGATCGCCAGCGGCTTTTCCACGAACACGTGTTTGCCGGCGCCGAGCGCACGATCGGCGAGCGGGACATGCGTATCGTGGCGCGTGGTGATGATCACCGCGTCGATGGCCGGATCGCGCAGCAGGCTCGCCGTATCGGTTGTGGAGCGGCGGAATCCGAATTTCTTGGCCGCGTGGAACGAAGACACGCCGCCGCTGGAAGCAATGACGTCGAGCGTGACCGGTTGCTGCGCGAGGATCGGCAACAGGCCGCGCGTAGCGTAGTTGCCGGCGCCGATCACCGCCACGCGCGGACGTAGTCCGGCGGACAGAGCGCTCGTGATATGTTGCAGCGTGCGTTGCCCGGTCAGTTCGGCGTCGCTGCGCACCGTGGCGTCTGCGTATCGCAGCACGATGCCGAGCCCTGCGCTGCCGCCGGCCAAGACGTCATACGCCGTGCCGGCCTCTTCGATCGGATAACGATGTGCAACCAGCGCCTGCGTCTGCAGCGCCCCCGTGGCGAGCATGTCCAGCACCGCTTCGAAGTTACGCTGCTCGGTCCAACGGACGAAGCCGATCGGGTAGTCATGCCCTTGCTCTTCGTACTGCGGGTCGTAACGCCCGGGTCCATAAGAGCAGGAGACTTGGAAGGACAGTTCCTTTTCGTAAAAGTCCGCGCGGGCCAGTTCCAGACCAACGGTGCCGATCAAGATGATTCGCCCGCGCTGCCGGCACATGAGCGCCGCCTGATGGACCGGTTCGTTGCTTTTCGTGGCGGCCGTGATCAGCACGCCATCGATGCCGCGCCCGCGCGAGAAAACCTCCGCGGCGGAGATCGGGTCTTCGCCGGAGGAGAGGTCGACCGTTTCCGCGCCGAAACCACGCGCGATGGCTTGTTTTTGTTGGTCGAAGTCGATGCCCAGCACGCGGCAGCCATGCGCGCGGAGCAATTGGACGGTGATCAGACCGATGAGCCCCAGTCCGGTGACGACGAAGCACTCGCCCAACGTCGGTTGCGCCAGCCGCACGCCTTGCAGGGCGATGCTGGCGATCACGGTGAAGGCGGCGGATTCATCGTCGACATTGTCCGGAATCTTGGCACAAAGATTGGCCGGCACGGTCGCCAACTCGGCGTGAGGACCGTTCGAGACGACGCGGTCGCCGACTTGAAAGCCGGTTACACCCGCGCCCACGTCGAGCACCACGCCAGCGCTCGAATAACCGAGCGGCAGCGGTTGGTCCAGTTTGCTGCGCACCGCGTCGATGGTCGGCAACAGCCCGTCGGTCTTGACCTTGTCGAGCACCTGCCGGACTTTTTCCGGCTGGCTACGGGCTTTATCAATCCAGTTTGCCCGGCCGAACTCGACGAGCATCCGCTCGGTGCCGCTGGAGATCACGCTAGCGCGGGTGCGGATCAGCAGGCCGCCGGAGCGCGCGCGGGGCGCGGCGACTTCGGCGACTTCCGTCGCGCCGTCTTTGAGGTTTTGCAGAACTTGCTTCATGGGGGAAGTGGGAGTGATCCCTACCGGCGTTGGCACTCCCCCTGGCTGGCGCTCCGGGCAAGAGTATGCGTCCGCGATCCTGCGACGTCCAATGAGCTCACCCTAACATACGTCAGATTATCCGGTTAGGTTCGGTTGAAGCAAGCGACCCGGCGGGCAAGAATGTCGCGCCACATTAGGCCGACGCGCCAGCGAGGGGGAGTAGACGTCGAACACCGATCGGCGCTTACTCTCCCTCGCTGGCGCGTCGGGCTAGTTTAAGGATACCGATTATGAGCGTTTTGCGTCTGGCCGCACGGTCCCTTCGCGCCGACGGTCGCTCGTCAAGTTTCGAATTTTCACTTAGCTTGAAAGGG
>JAWXBP010000406.1 GCA_034440135.1 Planctomycetia bacterium | reverse complement strand
CACACCTCCGTGCAAAAAAGGAAAGAAAACCGCTCCGTCCCGCTTCCTACGCCAACAAACCTCGACCGGTTCACGGCTTACGAAAACTGATTCGCCCTGGGAGTTTGAAGTTTTCAGTGTTCAGTTTTCAGTCCTACGGCAGGCTCCCTTACTGAAAACTGAACACTGAAAACTTCAAACTCCCCCACCACGATTCATCTTGACCAACACCTGCATATTTTGGGACCATTCCGCCCCCAGCTTGCCCACTGCCCGCGACTTGAGTTTTGATTCCCGTGAAAATCGCCCTCGTTCACGACTGGCTGACCGGCATGCGCGGTGGCGAGAAGTGCCTGGAGGCGTTTTGCGCGCGGTTTCCTGAGGCGCCGCTGTTCACGCTGCTGCATCGGCTGGGCAAGTTGTCGCCGGTGATCGAGCGGATGGATATTCGCACCAGCTTTTTGCAGAAGTTGCCTGGGGCGTCGAAGCACTATCGTCATCTGCTGCCGTTGATGCCGCGGGCGATTGAGAGCCTGGAGTTGCCGGGAGACATCGACCTGGTGCTCAGTTTCAGCCATGCCGTGGCCAAGAGCATTCACGTGCCGGATGGCGTGCCCCATGCCTGCTATTGCTTCACGCCGATGCGTTACGCCTGGCACCTGCGCGATCAATACCTCGGGCAGGACGACGCGTCCGTCTGGCCGCGTCCCTGGGACTGGGCGCGGAACCAGGTGCTCGATCGCATCCGTGATTGGGATCGCGCGACCGCCGAACGCGTGACGCAGTTCGTGGCGATCAGCCGGACCATCGCGGACCGCATTCGCGAGTGCTACGGCCGCGAGAGTGCGGTCGTGTATCCACCCGTCGATACGGAGTATTTTTCGCCGTCCGCCGCGCCGCGTGAGGACTTCTATCTCTGCTTTTCGGCCCTGGTGCCGTACAAGCGGGTCGAACTAGCGATCGAAGCTTGCCGCATCTTGGGACGGCGGCTGGTTGTGATTGGCGCCGGGCCGGAGCGGGCGCGCCTGCAAAAACTGGCCGGGCCGCACGTGCGATTCACCGGCTGGCAGAGCGATGAGTCGATCCGCGACCATCTGCGGCGCTGCCGGGCGCTCTTATTTGCCGCCCATGAGGATTTCGGCATCGCCCCGGTCGAAGCCCAGGCCTGTGGGACGCCGGTGATCGCTTTCGGCCAAGGGGGCGCCACGGAAACCTTGTTGGCCGCTGACGAGGAACACATCGGCACGTCCGTACTCTTTCCCGAGCAAACAGCCGCCTCGCTGGCGGAGGCCATCCGCTGGTTCGAGGCCCACCCGAGGCAATTCTCGCCCACCCTCGCCCGCCGCAACGCGGAACGGTTCGAGCGCAGCCGGTTCGAACAGGAGTTGCTCAACCTCGTAGAACAAGTGGCCGCCGACCGCCACGCCACGGCGCCTCGCCGCGCTGCGTAGGGCGGGCCGCGCGCGGCGACGAGCATTTCATTTTCAGAAATCGTTGCACGACAGACGCGTCGGCCACAGAGTGCGGTAAGGCCCGCCGCGCGCAAAACGGCGGGCCTTACCGCATAAAATGACCGTCCTCCTTCGCCATTCATAATCGTCGAAGTAACGCGTTCCGCGCCACGCACGGCCCGCCCTACGCCCTCTTATGCACCGCGTCTCCGTGGTGAGTCCTTGGCCTAGCCAGCAACTCCCTCAGCCGGCCAGAATGGTGCTCCCTTGGCCCAGGCAGAGCACATGGACACCCTGAAGCAAATCGTTGATCTCTTTCTGCACCTCGATCAGCATCTGACCGACGTGATCCGCGACTATGGTCTGTGGACTTATCTCATCCTGTTCGTGATCGTCTTTTGCGAAACGGGCCTCGTGGTCACGCCGATTTTGCCGGGCGACTCGCTGCTGTTCGCTGTCGGGGCCCTGGCGGCGCGGCCGGATTCGCCGCTCGATATGTGGAAACTCACGGCGTTACTGTGGGTCGCCGCCGTGTTGGGAGACGCCGCCAACTACGCTTTCGGACATTACCTGGGTCCCCGCGTGTTCAAGGAGAACCGCCGGTTTCTGAAACGCGCGTATCTCGATCGCACGCAGCGCTTCTACGACCGCTACGGCGGCAAGACGATCATCCTCGCGCGGTTCGTGCCGATTGTGCGCACGTTTGCGCCGTTTCTGGCCGGCGTCGGAGCGATGAGTTATCCTCGCTTCGCAGTCTATAACGTCGCCGGCGCCACGCTCTGGGTCGGCCTCTTTCTCTGGGGCGGCTACTACTTCGGCGGCCACCCGTTCATCCAGAAGAACTTCGAAGTCGTGGCGCTGGCGATCGTCGCGATTTCGTTGCTGCCGGTGGTGGTCGAGTTCTGGCGTTCACGCGCTGCCAAGAAGCGCGAAGCAGCTGTTGCGAGCGGCACGCCGCACGCGGATCAATAGCTTCAGGGTGGAGATGCTCCGGTTGTGTCAGGCCGAAGCCGGATGCTCGGGCTGTTCCATTTAAACCTCTCGTGATGCGAGCACGCCCCTTCGCGGCGCTCGGCTGGTCCTGCACTTTTTCATTCCGAAAACGCACATTTGCGCCCCCCGTTGCGGGCGGACCTTTCTCGCCTCATTTCGGGGCCGCGCGGCGCTCCTGGCTCAAACTTGCGCACATGGCCTGCCGATGCTTTGCCTAGCACGCTGAGGCCATCCAAACGCACTTACCCTGACTGAGCCGCTGATGAACCGCGATAGCCGTTTTTCCTGGACCCACCCGCTCGACGCCTGGCTCCGCCGCCGGGACGCCCGGCTTTGCCCGCCCTGGCAGTTGCCGCGCGTCGAGCTCGAAGTCACCCACGGGCGGACGCGCCAAGCGTTGCGACCGCTGGAATCGCGCGCCTATTTGATCGGCGCCGCGAACGATTGCGACCTGGTCCTGACCGACCCGCAATTCCCGGCCGTCTACGCCTACGTAATGCGCGACGCCAACGGCGTGAAAATCCGCGCCATCGCCGAATCGCCGATGTTGACGGTGAACAATCGACTGGTCGAGGAAACCCGCCTCGTCGACGGCGACCTGGTGCGCACCGGACCGTATGAGTTCCGCGTGCATGTTTCGCCGGCCCCGCTGGAAGCGATCGTCGAACGGACAGGGATGCGCCACCGCATCGATCCGGCCGCTACGATGAACGGGGGAACACGAAACGCAATGTTTGCAGCGCCAAGAAACCAATGAGCAGCGCGGCGACGACGTAGGGCAATTTATCGGCGTGGGGCACGCCGAATCGGGCCAGCAACAGCCCGAGCATGAAGAGCCCCAGGCTGGCGAACAGCACGAAGCATCCGCCCGCCGCCATGATGCCTTTGAACGTCCCGTGCTCGGTCGGTTGCGTGTTGTAGAGCGGAATGGTCTTGCCCTTCCGCAGGCTCAGTTCGATCGAGTCGGCCAGTTCCATCCCGCGCGCCGCGGCATGCCAGTCGGGCCACACGGGCGCGCCTTGCACCGCGTCGACGAACGCTTCGACGGCTGCTTCCGTGGAGCGATCTTCTGCCAATGATACGTGCGGCCCCGGCGTTTGTAGTTCGCCGGCCGCGCCGTCGTCGGGAATCGTCAGCGTGGCCTTGCCCTGCGGCCCCAGCAGACTGAGCCGCAGTCCCGCGACGGATTCCAACGGGCCGATCGACCAGCGCACCAGGATGTTCGCCGGCCCGCTCATTTGCACGCCGAGGTTCGCCAGGCCGATCGTTTCCCAGCGCGGGCACATCGCCGAAAGGCTGTTCAAGTCGCCAACTAGGCTCATCGCCAAGTCCACGTCGCGCGCAAAGTGCCGCATCACCGACTCGTCACCCCGATCCGCCGCCGCGCGTTCGATCACCACCTGATCGCACTGGCCGACGGGCGAGGTCTCACCATCGGCGATCCAATCCGCCAGTTGCCGCATGCCCGGCCGCCAGCGCCAGGGGCAATAGGGCACGAGCCGAGCCTTGGTCTCGGCGCAGATCATCTCCAACTCGAAAAACGTCAGCACTGAGGGATGCAACGGATGCGAAACGAACGCCGGACTCCCCATTTGGGCAATCCGCTTCAATTGTTCGACCCGCATCTCCGGGTCCATCCCGCAAGCGACCACCGTGCCATCGATCCCTTTGGCTTCTAGAACGATTGTCCAGTCATTGAGCCAGGCCGCCTGAGGAAACAACTGGCTCAACCGCGCCCGCTGCGGCTCGGCGTCCCAAATATGAGACACCTCATGCCCCAACCGGCGAATCGCCTCGGCAATGCTGAGAGTGTGCTCGTCGTGACCAAGAAGGGCGAATCGCATACGGCGATTCTAGTGGCGCGATCGGCGTCGGTCGACGTAGCGCGGAACGGAGGAATGATGCGCTCCATGCCCGCATAGTGCGAGCTTCATCACGCGCAGAATTGTCCCGGGCCGACCAGCCGTGATAGGATGGCGACCGCGGTTTGGCGGTGATTTTTTGATATTTATCGAGTCTGGAGAATAACATGAGCCGCAATTCCGACTCCGGAGCGGCCGTCGTTGTGACGGCAATCGTTTTGTTGGCGCTGCTGCTGATGGCGGTGGGCGGGGGCGTTTATGTTTGGAGCGTCCGTAGCCAAAGCATCGCGGCCGTCGCCCAGGCGGAACGCGCCCGAGCCGAGGAGGCCGTGGCCAAATTGCAGGCCGAACGTTCCCGGGTACAAGCCGGCCCGACGCAAGCGAATCCAACCTCCCCGAAATCTTCGGCGACGCCAATTGACGGCGACGAAGCCGTCCGCGCCGCTGTCGAAACGGTGCTGCGCACTCAAGAGCAAGCGTGGAACGACGGCAACCTGGATGGGTTCATGGAACACTATTGGAAGTCAGACGCCCTGACTTTCAGTTCCGGCGGGGAAACGACGCGGGGATGGACCGCGACGTTGAATCGGTATCAAGCCCGCTACCCAACGCGAGAAACGATGGGACGATTGACCTTGAGCGAATTCGAGATCACGCCGCTCGGCGACTCCGCGGCGCTCGTGCTGGGGGGCTGGCAAGTGGCACGCGACAGCGAACCCTTAGCTGGCAATTTCTCCCTGGTGACGCGCAAAATCGACGGCCGGTGGGTCGTCGTCCACGATCACACGTCGCGTAAAACGGAGTGAGGCGTCGAGGACTGGAGGCAACTTCTGCTGCGAACCTAACCCGGTCCGGGAATTGGCTCGTCATCGTCGAGCGGAGGAACACCGTTGTCTGCCGGCGTCTCGTCGACCGCTTCCGTCGCATCCTTCGCCGGCTCTGCGGCAGCTTTTGCCGAGTTCGGATCGACCTCGGGCGCCTTGCTGGCGCCATCCCTCGGTGCGGCAGGCGCTTTGGCGCCGCCGCTGTACGTGGAAATCGGCTCCTGCTCGATGATCGTCTCGCCGCGCGGCGGCGTCACGATCGAATAGCCCGGCGATTGCACGATGATGTCGTTGCCGCAGCAGTCGATGGGAACGCGCCGCACCACCGTCCGCGGAATCCTGCGCGTGTAGTTGACCGGCACGCGCTTTTCGACCAGCTTCGCCACGCGGCTCGTTTCCTGCACCGCCACGGTTTTCAGCACCTGCACGGGGACTTGCTCAACGCGTTCCTCGTATTCGGTCCGCTGCGTGACGACCGGGATCTTCCGGACCATCTCCTGCGGGAGCATTTTCATCACCTGGATCGGAATCTTCTGCTCGACGCGCTCCGTCACCGGCTTCATCACCGTGATCGGCACCTTGCGCACCTGCTCTTCTTGCAGCACTTTGTAGACCTGCACCGGCACCTTGCGGACTTGCACTTCATCTTCGTAGCGGACCGTCTGCACCGGTACCTTTTGTGTTACGACGCGCTGTACGTACGTTGTCTGCGGAACTTGCTGCGCGACCACGTGCGGGCGATAGACCTGTTGCGCCACGACCTGAGCGGGCGCTTGCATAGGCGCCCAGACCAGGCCCGGGCGTTGCACGATCGTCGCGCCCGTGTAGGGATCGACCGTCATCCCGCGTTGCTGCCACATCAGGCGATTATGAATCGAGCCGGGCTGCGTGGCATATTGCGTTTCATACGCGCCTTGATCGACATATTGGGTCTGGTAGGTCGTGACTGGTTCATTGACCGTGTACTGCTGCTCGCGTTCGGATGTCTCGTACACCGGCCGCCGCACTACGGTCCGCTCCTCGCGTTCCTGCGTTTCCCAGACGGGCTTGTTGACGATCACGCGCTCTTCGCGTTCTTGCGTCTCTTGCACGTAGCGGACGCGGTCATAGCTCTGGTCACGAATCTGCGTTTCCCAGACGGGCTGCATCACGGTGTAGCGCTCTTCGCGCTCCGAGGTCTCCGTGACTGGCTTGGCCACCGTGTAACGGCGCTCGCGCAGCTCGGTTTCCGCCACCTGCTTGTAGCGCACCACCGGCCGATCTTCGTACACCGTCTCGTATTCCAGGCGATAGGCCGTGACCGGCTGCTCGTCGTAGACGGTTTCGTACTCCAGGCGATAACTCTGCGAGTAGATCAACTGCGCATCGGCCGTGGCGGCCGCCGTCAGCGTGACCATGATCGCAGCGAAGGCGTGAGTCCAGCGTGTCTGGTGCATGATTCGATATTCTCCGGCGCAAGCTCCGCGAGCGTCCGCACCATGCGGGTCCGACTCGCGGCGTTTCGTCTTATTTCAGTGAACCGCTGAACACTGCGCGCAACATCGCACGCTATGTGCCAAGCGTAGGTTCCAATGCGTTAATGTGGCGAATTCCCACGCACCGGGCAAACAGAAAAGTTTAACATTCGCCTACCACAATGGTGGAAGCGCAAGCCCGGCTTCGAGTTGTGACACGTAAAAAATCTTTCAAGTATTTTGGGTCGCATAGCCGACGCGTGGCGCGAAAAAGGGCGCGCACGTTCGCGCGCGAATCGACTATGACGAATATACAAACTGGGTGGTAAAAATTACCGTGTCGCGATGACGCAAGGCGTCAAAAATTACGCAATCGCTAAAGTTGCCGCACTCGGTTTGCGCCTACGTCGAAACGCGCGCCGGGCTTTCATCGTCTCCTTTCGCATCGCGAAAGGTTCGGAGCCTTTCGCGATGCGAAAGGAGACGACGGGCAAGTGCTACTTCTGGGGCGCGGTGGCTTGCGCATCGAGCATGACCGTCGCTGCCATCCCGGGACGAAGTGCGTCCTCAGGATCACGCACGCGAACCTTGACGCCGAAGACTTGGTCCTGGCGTTGTTCAAAGGTCTGCACGTTGCGCGGCGTGTATTCGGCCACGCGATTCACACGCAGCACTTCCCCGGCAAAGCTTTCGCCGGGGCGTGAATCGACCTCCACGCGCACCTTGTCGCCGACATGCACGAACGTCACCAACGTCGAGGGCACGAAGCAACGCACCCACAGTTCGTCGGCGCGAACCAGCGTGGCCAACGGCGTGCCGCCCGGAACCAGGTCCCCAGGTTCCAGGTCGATCGCCTCGACGACAGCGTCGCTCGGCGCATGGACTTCTCCCTCGTCGAGCTGCGATTTCAATTTCGTCACGCGATCTTCGGCCTCTTCCAACTCATGCCGGGCAATCGTCAAGTCCTCGGTACGGGTTCCTTCCACGAGCAAATTCAACTCCTGCCGCCGCGCTTCGGCCGTGGCAGTTGCGGTTTTGCAGGCGGTTTCCAGGTCCGACAACTCTTGTTGCGAAAGCGTCGGCACGCCGGCCTCCAGACCGCGTTTGTAAGTCGCCTCGGCGTTGACCTGTCCTTGTTCGGCGGCCGACAGCAACTGGCGCGCGACTTCGATTTCCTGTTTGCGCGGCCCGGCCTTTAATTTCTCCCACACGGTGCCCAGCCGCTCGGCGCGATGTTGGGACTCGGAAAGTTCGGCCTGGAGTTCTTCCGTCTCGAAGCGGACCAGCAACTGCCCGCTGGTGACTTGATCTCCTTCGTCCACCAGCACCTCCAACACGCGGCCGCCAACGCGCGAGCCGACTTCGATCTTCTCGGCTTCCACATAGCCGCCGAAGCGATTGTCCGGCGCGGGCTCGCAGCCCAACGCGAACAGCGAAACCAAGACGAGAAACGGCAAGCATCGACGGGTCATCGGTTCATCCCGCTGGAAAGTGCACAGGCCGGGCCAGATTGGCCGGCGGTTCGCGTCAGGATATAACGGCCGAGCCGGCTTGCAAATCACAGTTCCGGAAAAGGCGGTGGCAATGCGCTTCGAAACAGGGTCGATCCAGGGCGTCGAGTTCCGCCCGCTGCCATTGCGCGCCGATCATCGCGGCTGGCTGTTGGAGCTCTATCGCGCCGATGAATTGCCCGCCGGATTGCTGCCACAAATGGCCTATGTCAGCGAAACCGCGCCGGGCGTGGCCCGGGGGCCGCACGAACATCGCGAACAAACCGATTGCTTCGCGTTCATCGGGCCAGGCGACTTTCGCGTCTATCTCTGGGATGCCCGCCACGACTCGCCGACGCTTGGCAATCGCATCGTGCGAACGGTCGGCGAAAGCGATCGCCAATTTCTGCTCGTTCCGCCCGGTGTGGTACATGCCTACCGCAACATCAGCTCAACGCCCGGCTGGGTCTTCAACTCCGCAAATCGCCTTTACGCCGGCCCCGGCCGCGGCGAACCCGTGGATGAAATCCGCCACGAGCTTTCCTCCGATTCGCCGTATTTGCTCGACTAGGCGAAGCAGCAATTCCAAATCCTCTTCGCGCTTTCGCTATTTCGCGTTTTCGCGACGAAATGATCGAACGCAGTGGCATCGCGAAAACGCGAAATAGCGAAAGTGCGAAGGGAATGTATTCCAGTGCGCGGCGGGCCTTACGTTCGTGAGACAAGTGAATTACGCACTCGCCGCGATCGACCATGCAATGGACGTCCAATTCACGCGCGGCCCGCCCTACGCCGTTGTGCGATCGGTCGTGACTCAGTTCTTCGTCGGGTTCTTGCCGCCGCGGATTGGGAAGCCGAGTTGCTTGTCGACCAGGTTCACCAGCGGTTCCCCCGCGCGGAAGCGGCGGATGTTTTCGCACAGAAAATCAGTCATGTCGTCAATCCGCCGCGCACAT
>JAWXBP010000405.1 GCA_034440135.1 Planctomycetia bacterium | reverse complement strand
TTCCGCCCGGCAACATGGTCTTGTGGCGCGGCATGTCCAGGCTCACCGACATCCACCTCGGATATTGCCTGGCGAAAGATGTGGGTAATTGAAAGGTTCGCGTAACGCTTACAAACGTTACTGTTCAATGCGGTTGAAGCAACCGTGACGCCGTCGAGTGCGAAGAATCTCGACCAGATCGCGGATCTCATCCGCGGACACCGCAACGTGGTCTTGATCCGAGGGCACACGTCGACGGACGACCTGGCTGCCGACAGCAAAGAATCATCGGCCATGGAATTGTCGCTGCGGCGAGCGAGCGCAGTGCGAGACTATCTGCTGAAACGGGGCGTTGCCGCTGATACGCTCCGCGTCGTTGGAAGCGCCAGCTTTGAGCCGGTCATCTTGGGCGCTTACACGACGGATTCTCAGGCCATGAACCGGCGCGTGGAGGTGGAGTCGACCAGCACGCTGGTGGAGGATCTTCGCGCACGAAGGGCTGTGGCTGAGCCGGTTCGCGTACCTGACTCCCGCTGAAACTGAGCGCGAAGCTTGGCGCATCGCCCCGTGGGCAATATCGCCCGATACGTGAGAAGCAATTTGAAACCACGATGGTCTCGGAAACGGGCTGAGGACCACCCAGATTGACGTGGAGACTCCCCGCAGTGATTATCGGACGTCATGGGCAAAGCGCCGCGCGACGATCCAGACCCCGAGGCACCGCGTAAATTGGCGGGCGAGCCGCCGGTCGCTCCGGCGTGCCGCCCGGACCAATGGGTGGACCTCCACGGCGACGCGATGTTCAGCTACGCGCTCATGCGCTTGCGAGATCGCGACCTGGCTGAGGAGGTTGTGCAGGAAGCATTCCTGGCGGCGGTGCGCGGCATCGACCGGTTTCAAGGAAAGTCCTCGGAACGCACCTGGCTGATCGGTATTCTCAAACACAAGATCCTGGACGTGTTCGCCAAACGTCGCCGTGAAGGCCCGGTCGCAGGGCTAGACGCCGGCGGCGATTTCGTCGACGGTCTCTTCGATCCCCGGGGCATGTGGAAACAGCCGCCTGCCGACTGGCGACCTGACCCGGCCAAATTGATGGAGCAGGGCGAATTCTGGGCGGCATTCGAGCAGTGCATGGAGCATCTGCCGCAGCGGCTTGCCGAGGTGTTTTCGCTTCGTGTGGTCGACGAGAATCGGGCTGACGAAGTATGTAAGGTCTTGGGCATCACAGATACCAACCTGTGGGTACTGCTGCATCGGGCGAGGACGCGCTTGCGGCATTGTCTAGAAGCGAACTGGTTTAGGAAGAAGGGGAAGACGGCGCAAACCTGATGCTTTCCTGCAAACAAGCCACACAGCTCATCTCCGAAGCCCTCGACCGCAAGCTGTCGCTCGGTCAGCGCGTGGGGCTGCGCTTCCACGTCATGATGTGCTCGGCCTGTCGGGCTTACCGTCGGCAGCTCGTCGTACTCAACGATCTCTTCTCGCAATACTTCAGCTCCGAACGTGGGCAGTCGGGCGGACGTGGGGTATCGCTACCTGAAGAGTCCCGCCAGCGCATCAAGCGCGCCATCCGCATTCAAGCGGAATGATGCCTTAACTTAATCAGAAGTCGAATTTTACATGTAAGGGTTCGAGCGATCCTCCTGACCAACCTTCCAGCGGGCCGGTCAGTCTGGAGGCTTCGCCAACCACAGGGAATTCGGCTGATGTCTTTGATCCTCTTCACCCTCATTGCTGCCCTGGCGTTCGTAAACGGCGCGAACGATAACTGCAAAGGCGTGGCGACGCTCGTAGGACACGGAGCCGTCAAGCCGCGAACGGCGTTGCTGTGGGCAATGGTGACGACCGCCGTCGGTTCACTAGGTGCCTACTGGATCGCTGGCGGATTGCTGAGGACCTTCAGCACCGCGTTGTTTGCCAAAGACACAACACTCAATCCGAGCTTTTTCGCTGCTGTGTTGGTCGGCGCAACCGGCTGGATCTTCTTGGCCACTCGGACTGGTCTTCCCGTTTCGACGACACACGCCATCATCGGGTCGCTGGTGGGCGCTGGCATCGTCATGGTCGGCCATGCGGCGATGCAGTGGCGGCTCCTTGGTGCAACATTCGCCATTCCACTGCTGCTCAGCCCACTCCTGTCGATGCTGACCGTCTATCTGGTTGCATGGCCGTTGGGTCTTGTGCTCTCGCGAGTCGCCGGGAGATGCGTCTGCGTGACGCAACCGGCACTAGCGGCTACCAACTTCAGCGGTGCTACGGCACCCATTGGGGCGTTCGGCGTGATCGTTGATACCGAGGATGTCTGTGCAGTCCTGCCAATTACTGCGGGCATTTCGACAACGACTACGTCCAACGCGATCCATTGGCTCAGCAGCGGCTTGGTGGGATTCGCGCGCGGTTGGAACGACGCACCCAAGATTGCCGCGCTGGGACTGATTGCCCTGAGTGGCGGTCATGGCACTGCAATCTCTTTTGGCGTGGTCACGGGTGCGATGGCTCTTGGCGGCCTGGTTGCCGGACGGCGCGTGCTGGACACTCTGGCAACGAAGCTGACGCCGATGCCGCTCGTTGAGTCTCTCACAGCAAGCCTGATGACGGCAACGCTTGTCTGCTTGGCATCGTGGAATTCACTGCCGGTTTCAACCACACACGTCTCCACCGGCGCGATCATCGGCGCCGGTTTGAAGCACGACCCTCGCGGCATGCGGTGGGGGAAAGTCAGCGAGATCGTACTCGCTTGGATTGTGACCCTGCCGGTTTCGGCGCTGCTCGCGGGTGCCGCTGCGCTGGTGATACTTGGAATCTGGACACGGTAAAGGAAGAACCCTTATGGACACTGGAAATGGAAATGGCGTGACCGTCGCGACCGAAATGGAGTCGGCGGTGCGCCGGCGCTACGCGGCCGCGTCACGCAGGGCGGAGGCTTGCCTATGCGTTCCCAGCACCACGTACGACCCGAAGTACCTGGCGGTCCTTCCGAAGGAAATCATTGAGCGCGATTACGGTTGCGGCGACCCGAGTCTGTGGATTCGCGAGGGCGAAGTCGTTTTGGATCTGGGCAGTGGTGGCGGCAAGAATTGCTACATCTGCGCGCAAAAAGTTGGCCCGTCGGGCAAGGTGATCGGGGTTGACTTCAACGAACCGATGTTACATTTGGCGCGCAAGCATCGCCAGTCCATCGGCGACGCATTGGGCTATCACAACATCGACTTCCGCAAGGGCAAGATCCAGGATCTGCGACTCGACTTGGATCAGTTTGAGGCGTATCTCGCGCGCAACCCGGCCGCCAATTCCGACAGTTACCTGCTTGCGCAGGAGGAGGCCGAGCGTCTCCGTCACGAATCGCCGATGATCGCTGATTCCAGCATCGATGTCATAGTCAGCAACTGCGTGCTCAACCTCGTCAGCGTTAAAGAGAAGCATCAGCTTTTTGACGAGATGTTCCGCGTACTGAGAGTCGGTGGACGATGTGTCATCAGCGACATCGTTTCTGACGAGGACGTGCCGCTATCGCTCCAGCGAGACCGGGAGTTATGGAGTGGCTGCCTCAGCGGAGCTTTCCGCGAGGACCTGTTCCTCAAGGCGTTTCAGGACGCGGGCTTCTATGGCATTAGACTCCTGGATCGAACCGACCAGCCGTGGCAAACGCTCAACGGTATCGAGTTCCGGTCCGTCACGGTCCAGGCCTTCAAAGGAAAACAGGGCCCGCGCTTCGAGGGAAACCAAGCGGTCATTTACAAAGGCCCCTGGCGTCGCGTCATCGACGACGATGGTCATACGCTCGATCGCGGCGAGCGGATGGCGGTTTGTGATAAGACGTTCCGACTGTATCAGCGGGAGCCGTACCGGGATCAGTTCTTCTTCGTTGAGCCACTTCAGGCGATTCCTCCCGAACAGGCCAAGCCCTTCTGTCGCGCCAGTGCGAGGCGCGATCCGCGGGAGACCAAGGGCGGTGACTACGACAAGACCACCGAAAGCACCCGGCGCTGCGGCCCGGACGGGTGCTGCTGAGGATCGACGACGAACGGAGTTATCGATGACCGAAACACTAGTTCCCCTGCGTATCCGCAGCGTCGGCGGTTTTGACGAGCGCGTGATCGAAGCCGAAGGCAAGCCGCTCGGCGGTCTGTCAATCGACACGGTTCAGGTGAACATCGGCTTGCGCTGCAACCTCGCCTGCCATCACTGTCACGTTGAATCGTCGCCCACGCGCAAGGAGGAGATGAGTTGGGAAACGATGCAGATGGTGCTCGATGCCGCATGTCGCTGTGGTGCGGGCACAATCGACATCACCGGCGGCGCGCCCGAGATGCACCCACACTTCCGCGCGTTCGTCGCGGTGGCTCGCGCGCTGGGGAAGCACGTGATCGTACGGACGAACCTGACCATCATGTTGGAGAAGGGATACGATGATCTGCCGCAGTTCTTCAAGCACCAGCAGGTTCACCTGATCGCATCGCTGCCGTGCTACCTCGAAACCAAGGTCGATAAGCAGCGCGGCAAAGGTGTTTACAAGGAAAGCGTCACGGTCATCCAGTGGCTCAACATGATCGGCTACGGGACGGACCCCGATCTATCGCTGGACCTCGTTTTCAATCCTAGTGGCCCGAGCTTGCCTCCTGAGCAACATTCGCTGGAGAAGTCCTACCGTCGCGAACTCGATGAGCGATTCGGCATCCGATTCACTCGCCTGCTGACGATCACCAATGTCGCTATCGGACGGTTTCTTCACGACCTGCGTCGCCAGGGCAAGGCCGAGCAGTATCTGAAACTGTTGAGGGACTCTCTGAATCAAGCGACGCTGCCTGGGTTGATGTGCCGGCACCAAGTAAACGTGGGGTGGAACGGCACGTTGTACGACTGCGATTTCAATTTCGCGATCTCCCTTGCTGCCAAGGGACCACAGAGCCACATTCGCGACTTTGAGCGCGATAGCTTTCTCTCCCGCCGGATCGCGACCGGCGAGCATTGTTTCGCCTGCACCGCCGGATGCGGATCATCTTGCGGCGGCTCCTTAACCTGATGAGGTCAACGATGGCGCAAGCCGCACACCAGTTAGATGACGCAATGCCGCGACCCGATCTGCGGACAAAGCAAAGCAGTACACGTGGGCGTCGCGCTTCCACGTGGGTCAAGTGGATTTCCGCGCTCATCATCGTCGCTTGCGTCGTTCTCATAGTTCGACTCCTTCCAGTGGAAAATGTCGTTCGATGGCTGACGGGTTGGGTTCGCAGCCTGGGTCCGTGGGGACCCATTGCATTTGGTCTCATTTATATTGTTGCAGCGGTTCTCTTCGTTCCCGGGCTGGCTCTCACGTTGGCCGCAGGAGCGATTTTCGGGCTGACGCTGGGGACGCTGACGGTGTCGATCGCGTCCACGTTGGCCGCCTCAATCGCATTCCTCATTGCGCGCTATTTCGCCCGCGGCGCTGTCGAAAGAACGGCACACCGTTACCCGAAATTTAGTTCGATTGATAAAGCCATCGGAGCAGGAGGATGGAAAATCATCGCGCTGCTGCGGCTCTCGCCGGCGGTGCCGTTCAGCGCGGGCAACTACCTCTACGGACTCACGGCGATCCGCTTCTGGCCCTACATGCTCGCAAGTTGGCTCGCGATGCTGCCTGGGACGTTTTTGTATGTGTATCTCGGGTACCTCGGACAAACGGGGATTGCGGGCGGACATCGCACGCCTGGTCAGTGGGCGATGATGATCGTCGGGTTGTTGGCCACCATCGTTGTCACATTCTACGTCACGTCCCTGGCACGCAAGGCCATGCGCGGACGCGTTGAGGATTCGGTGAAAGAGGATGCTCCAGATCGGGACCATGACATGCAGAGCACATCATCCATCCGCGGGGCTGTCATGATGTCCGTTGTCGCGGCACTCTCAGTCATTGCGACGGCCTGCGCATACCTGAACAAAACGAAGATCAGCGGGTTGTTCGGACCACCGCGCGTGACGCTGACAGAGACGTATCAAGACAAGCCCGGTGGCGCGACATTTGATCATTCGGTGTTCAACGAATTGGTCGGTAAATACGTCGCCGCGGGCGGCTGGGTGGACTACGAGGGATTGCGCCGTGACTCAGCTCAACTCGACGCCTACATCGCTTCGCTGGCCGCCGCGCCGTTCGCCGACCTCGGCCGCAATGAGAAGTTCGCGCTGCTGATCAACGGATACAACGCCTTCACGCTTCGCCTTATCCTCGACCATTACCCGCTCAAGTCCATCAAGGACATCCCCGCGGACAAGCGATGGGACGAGAAGCGGTGGATCATTTCCGGCCGCACCTGGTCTCTGACCCAGATCGAGCATGAACAGGTCCGGCCGAACTTCAAGGAGCCGCGGGCGCATTTCGCGCTTGTCTGCGCGGCGATCGGGTGCCCACCCCTTCGGAGTGAAGCCTACGTTGGCAATCGGGTCGATGAACAACTGGAGGATCAGGCGCGCTATGTCCATGGCCACAAGCAATGGTTCTGGCACGAGCCCGAGAAGCAGATGGTACATCTGACCAGTCTCTACAAGTGGTACGGCAACGACTTTGAGCAGGTCGCCGACGGATCGGTGCTGAATTTCGCGGCGCGCTATTCAGCGACTCTGAAGGCGGCACTCGATTCTGGACGCAAGCCGACGAATGACTGGCTCGACTACGACTGGACGCTCAACAGTGTGGCGAACAAGGAGAAGGTCGAATGACTGCATCACTCGCGTCCGCACCGTTCGTCCCCGAATCGCCGCTGATTCGGCCGATGGATGAACACAACCGTGAATTGCTCAGCAATGTTCATCCGCCGGATTGGACGAACCCCGATCCCGCGCGTCGCTACAACCTCGTCGTGATCGGCGCCGGCGCGGGCGGACTTGTAACTTCACTCGGTGCAGCCGGGCTGGGGGCCAAAGTTGCCTTGGTCGAAAAGTATCTGCTCGGCGGCGACTGCCTGAATGTCGGGTGCGTGCCGTCCAAGTCGCTTCTTCGCTGCGGACGTGCATACGCGGACGTGCGCGACGCGGGCGATTTCGGAGTGCGCGTCCCCGCAGGCGTGGAGGTGGATTTTCCCGCCGTGATGGAAAGAATGCGCCGACTCCGCACGAGGATCAGCCCGAACGATGGCGTAAAGCGACTGCGCGATGCGGGAGTGGATGTGTTCCTCGGCGAAGGCCGATTTGTCGGACCCGACGCGATCGAGGTCGCTGGAAAGACGCTGCGCTTCAGTCGCGCGGTGATCGCCGCCGGCGCGCGAGCTTCGGCGCCGCCGGTGCCTGGACTGAACGAAGCAGGCTATCTCACGAACGAAACAGTTTTCTGGCTGACCGAACTGCCCCGGAGATTGGCGGTCATCGGGGCGGGCCCCATCGGTTGTGAACTCTCACAAGCATTCGCCCGCCTGGGTTCGGAAGTGCATCTTCTGGAGGCCGAGCATCAAATCCTCGGCCGCGAAGACCGCGACGCTTCAGAGATCGTTCAAAGATCACTGCTTCGCGACGGGATTCATGTCGGCTGCCAGTGCAAGATCGTCCGCGTTCACCGAGATGGCGCCGAAAAAATCCTCCAGCTGGAACGCGGTTCTGATCACATGGAACTGCGTGTGGATGAAATTCTCGTCGGCGTCGGACGAAAGCCGAATGTCGAGCGCCTCGGCCTGGAACAAGCTCAAGTGAGTTTTGACGCCCGCAGTGGGATCGTCGTCAACGATCGACTGCAAACAAGCAACCGTAAGATCTACGCCGTCGGGGACATCTGCTCGCAATACAAGTTCACGCATATGGCTGACGCCATGGCTCGCATCGCGCTGCAGAACGCTCTGTTCTTCGGGCGCGCCAAAGTAAGCGCGCTCACGATTCCGTGGTGTACCTACACTGACCCCGAGATTGCCCACGTCGGCATGTACGAGAAAGATGCGCGCGACCGCGGCCTCGAAGTTGACACGATTCGACTGGAACTCTCGGAGCTGGACCGCGCACTTCTCGACGGCGAAGAAGAAGGGTTTCTCAAGGTGCATGTGAAGAAAGGAACGGACCGCATCCTCGGCGCTACGCTCGTCTCGCGGCACGCAGGCGAGATGATCTCTGAACTGACGCTCGCAATGGTCGGCGGGCTCGGCCTGAAGACCCTTTCGCGCACGATCCATTCCTACCCCACGCAAGCGGAGATCATGCGCAGAGCCGGCGACGCGTACAACCGAACGCGGCTCACGCCGTTCGTCAAGGGGCTGTTCCACAGACTGATGAGTTGGCGAAGGTGAATGCCATCGATCAAATTTTCACTCGGATCAACACGCTCACGCATTGGCGCACAGTCGATCCGACTTCGCGTTCCTCGCGATCGCGTACTGCCTGCATGGTGGGCGCGACGCTGCTTCTGACGATGGCAATCTTGCTTTCTGTGCGTTCGCAATTTCTATGGCACTGGGCCTTGACCTCTGAACCGGTGCTTTACTTGTTCGTGGCGCTCTACGTTGCCGCGGGTGGGATCTACCTGGCCGTCATCGGATCATTGCGCCGCATCGTTGTCGGGCGGAAAGGCGTCCTGTGCATTCTGCTGGTTGGCCTTCTCATGCGACTCGCACTGCTTCCGTCGGCCCCGGTGCTGGAGACCGACTCATTCCGTTACATGTGGGACGCGGCGCTGACAGCGCGTGGCGCCAGTCCCTATTTGCATACTCCTGAAAAAGGCAAGAGTGCTCTAACTGATCTTGACGGTGATTCGCGAATTCGCGCCGTCGCCCGCGAGGCGGGATCGCATCTGAAGCAGATCAATCACCCAGACGTCAAGACGATCTACCCGCCGGTTGCCCAGGCAGCATTCCTCCTTGCGTACTGGATCAGTCCCTGGAACGGAGCGGCGTGGCGCGCAATTCTACTGGTTGCCGATGCCGCGACCGTGCTGCTGCTGCTGGTCCTGATGCGCCATCTCCGGCTACCACTGGCCTGGATCGCGATCTACTGGTGGAATCCGCTGCTGGTCAAGGAGTTCTATTGCGCCGGCCACATGGACGCGATTGTATTGCCCTTTGTAACCGGCGCCGTGATGCTGGCCGTGATGCAGCGAACGGCCCTGGCGGCGGCGGCCTTGGCTGCTGCCGTCGCCGCCAAGTTCTGGCCCGTCGTTCTGCTTCCACTGCTGCTTCGATCGGTGGTTCGCCAGCCCCGCCGGGTCGCGCTCTCTCTTGCCGCGTTCACCGTGACGGCCGCGATCCTGCTGTCACCGATGCTCGTGGCCGGGCACAGCGGCATCGCTGGGAGCGTGGACTACTCGCGTTCGTGGCAGTCCAACGACGGACTGTTTCAGCTCGTCGTACTGTTATGCCGGCACACGTTGCCGTTGGTGGGAGTTCACGCCTGGGCGGAGCAGATGGCGGCTCGTTTGACCGTGACACTCGTGCTGGTCGCATGGGTGCTTTGGTTGGCGCGCCGACCGCTGAACGATCCGCTTGAGTTGTGCGAAGCGTCGCTGCTGGCGGTCGCCGGACTTTTCCTGCTAAGTCCGACACAATTTCCCTGGTACTACACATGGATGTTGCCGCTGTTGGCACTTCGTCCGCGGTGGTCGCTTCTCCTCTACACGGCGTTGTTGCCGCTTTACCACCTGCATTACAGCCGACCCGCGTGGGTGTGGGTAGAGCATTTACCGGTCTGGGCGTTCTTGTCCCTCGAATCGTTCGCGCGCGTTCGGTCTCGCAACTTGTCTAGTCGCGTTCAAGTGAGTTTTCATGATCCCGCTCCCATCACAACATCGATCCCGTGAGTCACCGAGGTTCGAAAGGACAGCCGTGGTGATTCCCGTACTCAACGAGGAGCGCGCCATCGGCCACGTATTGGCGGCAGTTCCGACTTGGGTCCAGAGTGTCATCGTCGTCGATAACGGATCGACCGACCGAACGGCGGACGTTGCGCGGGCACACGGCGCAAAGGTTATCACGGAGGTCCGTCGAGGGTACGGATCGGCGTGTCTTGCCGGCCTGGCGGAGATCGGCGACGCCGAAATAGTCGTCTTTCTCGACGGAGATTTCAGCGATCACCCCGAGGAGATGCAGCAACTGATCGCGCCAATCGTGGAGAACCGCGCAGATCTCGTCATCGGCTCTCGAATCACGGGGCGCTGCGCTCCCGGCGCACTCACGGTGGCGCAGCGGTTCGGCAACACCGTCGCGTGCAGGCTCATGCGGTTCTGCTGGAACGCCAGCTTTACGGACCTGGGTCCCTTCCGCGCGATCCGCCGAGCCAGTTTGGAGCAACTGCACATGGACGATCGCGGGTTCGGCTGGACGGTACAGATGCAGACGCGGGCAGCCAGGCTCGGGTTGCGAGCAGTCGAAGTTCCGGTGAGTTACCGCTGCCGCATCGGTCGTTCGAAAATCTCCGGCACGCTGCGAGGGGTCGTGCAGGCGGGCAGCAAGATTCTCTACACGATTTGGAACGAATCGCGCCAATCCAGGAGGACGTCGACGAGTGATCGACCGGAGGACTTTGCTGCATTGCACCGCCAAACCACGGAACGCCGTCGCCACACACCGTCGATCTCGGTCGTGATTCCAGCACTGAATGAGCAGGAGTACGTTGGCCGAGCAATCCGCTCGGCGATCACGGCGGACGCTGGTGAAGTCGAGATAATCGTCGTGGACGGCGGCAGCAGTGATAGGACGGTGCAGCTTGCGCGCGAATGCGGCGCGACCGTGCTCCGATCGGAGCGCGGCCGCGCACAGCAAATGAACAAGGGCGCGGCGGCGGGGCGCGGCGAGATCCTCCTGTTCCTTCATGCCGATTCGCAGCTACCCGCCGACTTTACAACTCAGGTCCGTCGCATGCTCGCGGCGCCCGATACGATCGCGGGGGCGTTCGCGATAGCTATTGAACCATCGAGTGCGGTGATGCGGCTATACGCGGCCTTGACTCATCTGCGTTCGCGGGTGGTGCAGATTCCCTATGGTGACCAAGCCATTTTTCTGACGAAAGCCGCGTTCGATCGCGTTGGCGGCTATCCCGATGTCCCGATCATGGAGGACCTCGAACTCGCCCGGCGGCTTCAGCGGCTAGGTCGTGTGCGCGTCGTTAATGACATCGTTAGTACATCCGGCAGGCGATGGCACCGACACGGGGTCTTCAAGACCAGCCTGCTCAACCAACTCTTGATTATTGCATATTACGCCGGCGTCTCACCTGCGACGCTACACCGGTGGCGTGAATCGGGAATAATCCTGCGCGATGCGTTCACTCCTAAGGCGGGTCGCGACAGCAACTGCGGCCCGGCCACGACGGAATGGATTGGGCGCGTGCGGGAGGTCGGGCATTGACGCGGGCTGACAGCAAACGCGCGCTCTACGCGTCGTGGGTCCGAGATTTCTCGGCCGACATCTACCGTTGCGGCTATCGCCTCTGCGGTTCTGGCGATATCGCCGAAGAACTTTCGCAGGAAGTGTTCTTCGAAGCATGGCGGTCGATGAGTTCCCTGCGCGATACGCAGAAAGCAAGGTGCTGGTTGCTCAGCATCTTGCGTCATCGCTACATGCATTGGTTGCGCGACCGCAAACGCGGGAGAACCATCCGTGGCGGTGATCGGATCGCAGCTGATCGTTTGGTAAGCAACGAGAGTTCGCCGCATGAAGTGCTGGCCCGGCAAGAATCGCTCCAGCTGGCGCTGGATGCATTGGAAGACCATTACAAGGTACCGTTCCTGCTCGTCTTCCTAGAGGGACTTACCTGCCAGGAAACTGCCGAGCTTCTGGAAATCCCGCTCGGCACCGTCCTGTCTCGCATCTACCGGGCGAGGAGACTGTTGCGACGCGAGTTGGAAGACAAACCGTCAGCGAGCCCGCACTTAAGGATTCGCAGCGGGGAACCCGACCGACATCAGCCGCGAAACCGCGTGGGAGAAGCACCATGAATTCGGAAGAGATCGAGGAGTTCCGCCGGCGAATGGAGGAGGTTGCGGTGCTTCCGCATGGGGCACCGGAGCGCCAGGCGGTGTTACGTCACGTGAGCCAAGCTGACAGCACGATCGAGCAAGAGTGGCTGAAGCTAGTCCGCGAGGATGAACAGTTGCGACTGGACTTGGCACGCGCAGCCCTGCCGTCCGATTTAGAGTATCGGCTGCTGGCGATCCCCGGGCAAACACGAATGCCGGGCCGCTGGCTTCTTCCGAGGTCGCTGTGGCTCTCGGCTGCGGCCGCGGTACTTGTGCTGGCATTCTCGCTCTGGGGCATCGTGGCAGCGAGAAGCCATCGGCAGGCGCGGACGCTCGACGGCATTGCGATTTTGACAATGGCGAGCCACGAAAGCCAACCGCAATTGGCCGTCACATCCGCCGACTGGGAAGTGGTGAAGACTGCGGTGCAGAATTCGGTCTCGTTTCCTGTCGACCGGCCGAAGCTGGACCCGACGTTCAAGTTGATCGGCGGCCGCGTCATAAAGCTCGCCGGAACCTCCATGATCTACACGCGTTGGGAGAGCCGCGGGAAAACTTACTCTCTGTACCAGTTCTGCGGGAAGGATTTTAGCCTGCGTGCACCCGTGTCGCGACAGTTGATCGATCGCCAACTCACCCCCACGACGCGATGCAACGTTCTGGTGTGGACCGAAGCCCACTGCGACTATGCGCTGTTGGTCGACGGCGAGACAGCACCGCAACACGGTCCCAACTCAATTTGATCTCACCAGCCCGACTTAGCCAGCCTAAAGGTGTCAAATGACAGTAAAGATAGCAATCGTATTATTAGCGGACATCTCCACCGGCGGGGACATGGGTCGCATGGCGAATGCGCTCACGACCGCTCTGGAGTTCAAGCAGGCCGGTGATCAGGTGAAATTGATCTTCGATGGTGCCGCAACCAAGTGGATCGGGCAGCTCGCCAAGCCGGAGCACAAGTATCACGGGCTCTTCGAGTCGGTTCGAGGATCGGTCTCAGGCGTGTGTCGATACTGCGCGACCGCATATGGCGTGGCGGACGAAGTACGCGCCTGCGGGCTCACGTTAACCGATGAGTACCAAGGGCACCCAAGCCTGCGCTCGCTGGTTGCCGCAGGGTATCAAATCATCACGTTTTGAGCGGCTGTCCTGCCTGGTCCCACATGCACGCGGTGGCGTGCAACATACCTCGCATCCCATGGACGCGCGAGGTCCGGAACAAACAACCGCCGAGATCGCACTTCATTTGAGTTGATCCAATTCCCGCACAACTGTTGTTGCCGCAACGCGTCCACCGTGGGTCTTGCTTATATCGGCGAACTTAACGATACCGTCGCGGTCAATCACGAACGATGAGGGATAGGCAGTTTCGCGAGGCGCATCCCAGCGCAACCCGTATTCGTTTGTGAATTTGTAGTCCGGGTCGATCACGAAATAGAAGCTCTCAGGAATTCCCTTGCCGCGACGAAACTCCTCGGCGTGCTCCTGCAGCTTTTCACTTGGCCCCGGGTAGACAAGCAGCACGCGCGCTCCGGTTTTCTCAATTTCCTTTGCATGTGCGATCAGATCCGCCACTTGCCGTGTGCAGATAGGACACTGATACCCTGGCCAACCTCGCAACACGATCAGCACGACAGGACCGTCGTGAACGAGTTTCGCGAGAGATACCGACTCGCCGTCCAATGTCGCCAGCGAGAATTCCGCGGCTCTCTCGCCCTTGCCCGGCGGCGCCTTTCCTGCGGGTTGCGTGGTTGGCTCTGCTGCGGCGGCTCCAAGACGGGCCAGTGCCGTGAGCGCGATGAGAATCGTGAGAGCAGCAACGTATCGCATGAACCTCACTCCTCGACTATGTCATCCCCTCGGCCAGATCAATCGGGATTTTGCGGCCGAACGCAGAAACTCTACGAGCTCGTCACCCGACATGAAAGCGCCTTAGCGCCGGACAGTCAAAAATAAAACTTCACGATGCCGCTTGACTCGATACTTAGGTACAGAGTGTAGAATCGAGATGAAAGAGACCATCGCCCGGAGAGAGCGCCGGAGGCCTTGTCGAAGAACCGGATCGCAACGATGGCTCGTCAGTACGCCGACCGCCCCAAATGACGTGCGACATGAAACCATTGTGGAGCAACGAAGTCGCCAAACAAAGCGGCGTGAATCTTCAAACGCTGCGGTACTACGAGCGGCAGGGGCTGTTGCCTCCGCCGCGGCGCACGGATTCGGGCTATCGCGCGTTTACGCCGCAGACGGTGGGCTTGATCCGTTTCATCAAACGGGCGCAAGGACTCGGCTTCACCTTGCGAGAGATCAAGCAGCTCATCGCGCTCAACGAGCATCCCGACACGGCGTGCGCCGAAGTGCGCGTGCAAACGGAAGCGAAGATTGCCGACGTGACCGAGAAGATCAAGAGTCTGCGGGCGATCAAGCGTGAGCTGACCCGCTTGGCCCATGCGTGCGCCGGTGCGAACCGCCCGCACGCGTGCGCCGTTCTCACCCGCCTGGACGGAGCGAACGGCAAAGTTGCAGTCAAAGGAATCAAACGAGGAGTCAAACGATGAATTCGCAAGATCATTCACAAACCCGATGGAGTCTGGCCGGTGCATTGACGGCAGCAATTGCCGCGTCGGTCTGTTGTCTTGGGCCGCTCGTATTGGTGGGGCTGGGCGTCGGCGGTGCGTGGACTAGCAGTCTAAGAGTTCTGGAACCGTATCGGCCGATCTTCATCGCCGTCACGCTTGGCTTCTTGGGCTTCGCCTTCTACCGGGCCTACCGGACGCCCGCAGCGGCCTCGTGTGAACCGGGGAGTTCCTGCGCGGTCCCGCGTGCCGCCCGCGTGGGCAGGATCGCGCTCTGGATCGTGGCGCCGATCTTACTCGCCTTGCTCGCCTTCCCGCAGCTTGCGCCACACCTCTTTGGGACAAACAGCACCAAAGGAGCGACCAACGTGCCGATCCAACAAGTCGTGTTGAAGGTGGACGGGATGACCTGCGGCTCATGCACCCTCCATGTGCGCGAAAGCCTGATGCACGTGGATGGCACGCAGGATGCGAAGGTGACGCTCGACCCGCCCGAGGCGGTCGTGAGGTACGACCCCGCCAGGACTTCGGTGCAGTCGCTTGAGCAGGCGACGGCGAAGGCGGGATACTCGTCGTCGGTGAAACAGGAGAAGTGAACATGGCTGACCCATTTGACCTCGTGATCCTCGGCTCCGGTTCCACCGCGTTCGCCGCCGCACTGACGGCGCAAGAGTTGGGCAAGACTTCGGTGATGATCGAAGAACGGCTTATAGGCGGCACTTGCGTCAACCGCGGGTGCCTTCCATCCAAAAACCTGATCGAGGCGGCGAAGCTGATTCACGACGCGGGCAACTCCCGCTATCCCGGCCTGCGCGCCTGTCGGATGGAATTGGATTTCGCGGCCTTGGTCAACCAGAAGGATGAGGTTGTCCACGAGTATCGCAAGAAGAAATACGAGAGCCTCGTCGATGGTCAAATCCGCATCGAGAACGGTCACGCTCAATTCGTGGACCCGCATACGGTCGTAGTCGGCGGCAAGCGGCTGACCGGTGACAAGGTACTCATCGCTACCGGCTCGCGGCCCGTCCTGCCCGAGATTGACGGACTGAACCGGGTGCCGTACCTCACCAGCGACTTGCTCACGGTGGATGAGCCGATGGAACTGCGGGAGCTTCCCAAGTCTCTGCTGATCGTCGGTGGCGGGTACATCGCGCTGGAGTTGGGGCAGATGTTCAGTCGCTTCGGCACCGAAGTGACCATCCTCGAACGCAACGCCCAGTTGTTGGCACACGGTTACGAGCCGGAGGTAGGACGAAACGTCGGCGAGATCTTTGCCCAGGAGGGGATTCAGGTCGTCTTCAACGCCCGCGCCAAAATTGTTCGGCAGGATGGAACAAACGTTGTCACCACCGCGATCGTCGGGGGACGGGAGCGAGAGTATCGCACCAGCAAGCTGCTGATTGCCACCGGGCGACGGCCTAACACAGATAACATCGCCGTCGAGCGCTCGGGCGCTGCGGTCAACGAACGCGGCGAAGTGGCCGTTGATCAATTCCTGCGAACCAACGTCCCGCACATCTTCGCCGCCGGCGACGTGATCGGGCGGCAGCACGGCAGCCAAATGGCTACGCCGGTGGGCAGTCGTCACGGGGGAATTGCCGCGCGCAACGCGCTATCCGGCGATCCGATGCGGGCGGCAGACCATCGGGTTATTCCCCGCGTCATCTTCACCGATCCGCAAGTAGCCGTCGTTGGCATGACCGATACCGAAGCCGTCGGCACCGGGCATCGCTGCTGGTGCAACACGCTGCCGATGTCACTGGTGCCGCGCGCCGGCGCTATTCGCGACACGCGCGGGATTATCAAGATGGTGGCGGATAAGGATTCCAACGAAGTGCTGGGCGTCTCGATGGTCGGTCATAACGCGGGCGAGGTCATTCACGAGGCAGCGATGGCGATGCGGTTCCGCGCCAAGATTCAAGACTTCATCGACCTGCTGCATGCCTACCCGACGATGGCCGAGGCGTTGAAGATCGTCGCCATATCTCGACACAAGGACCCGGCGAAGCTGTCGTGCTGCGCGGAGTGAACTGACCGAATCAAAGCACGAGGTCTACCTGATTGATCTGGAACGCGTCAATCTGATTGCTGCGCCGTGCTGGCTTCGCAAGAGAGGAGCAAGTAACGTGGTGTCCAATTGCTGCAATACTCGCACAGATGAGGATGTCTGCCCCCGTTGCCGTCGCAATGCCAAGGCGGTTGAAGTCGTCACGCTGAAGAGCTTGCTCGTCCCGGAAGCGATGAAACGATTAGATCCGCACGCGGCGTATCACTTCTGCCGGACTGTCGATTGCCCCGTCGTGTACTTCAACGGCACGCTGGTCTTTGCCAAAGATGAAGTGACAGTGCGCATGCTGCAAAAGGAAAGCACCGGCCCGCTGCCGGTCTGTTACTGCTTCGGCTTCACGAGGGAAAGCATCGCCGACGAAATGGAGCGGACGGGAACGAGCACCGCCGTCGAGCAGGTCACACGGTATGTCAAGGACGGCAAGTGCGCCTGCGAGCTTCGCAACCCGCAGGGTAGCTGCTGCCTTGGAAACGTCCCACAAGCCGTGGAGCAGGCTCGCCGCGCCGCTGGAGTTCAAAGATGAGGGGCGATTGACCCGCTGGCGTCTGCCAGGATTCGATCCTTTGTCTTGGCAGAAAGAGACGCGATGGTAAACCAACTGGTTGGCGCTCTGGCGCCCGCTCCGAAGCTTCCCAATGCGGCAATCGCGATCAGCATAGGCAGAGTCGAAGCCGTTCGCATTCAACGCCGCCCCGGCAGCGTCGTCAGCCGAATGAGCCAGACTTGGCGGCCGAAAGCAGAAACTCTACGAGCGCGTCACGCGACATGAAAGCGGCTCGCCGCAAGACGCGGCCTTCACTATCCAGGACGAGAATCGTGGGGACGAATTCCACGCCGTACCGCCGGCCTGCATTCTGGCCCTCTGATTGGTCAACATCTAGAAGCACGGGGATGAATGGGAATGGGCAAGCAAAACGCCTGCACGGGGGCAGGTTGAGGGGCGCGGAAAATGCCTGCACTGAAGTAACGGGTTTGCGTGATTTGGTTGCGTTGTG
>JAWXBP010000404.1 GCA_034440135.1 Planctomycetia bacterium | reverse complement strand
CTTCAAGAGTTGCAAAGTGGCGATGCCGGCGGCCGTGGCCAATGGATTGCCGGAGAGCGTACCGGCCTGAAAGACTTTTCCGGCCGGTAAGATGTGATCCATGATTTCCTCGCGGCCGCCGTAGGCGCCGACCGGTAACCCGCCGCCGACGATTTTGCCGAGCGTCGTCAGGTCCGGCGCGATCTTGAACAAGCTCTGCGCGCCGCCGTACGCCACGCGGAAGCCGGTCATCACTTCGTCGAAAATCAACAGCGCGCCATGCTTCGTGGTGAGCGCTCGCAAGGCGTTCAAGAACTCCGGCGACGCCACGACGCAGCCCATGTTGCCGACGATGGGCTCCAGGATGACGCCGGCGATGCGCTGGCCGTGTTGCTCGAAGGCGGCGGTGAGCGCGGCGACGTCGTTGTATTCCAGGACGAGCGTATCGCGCGTGGTGCCTGCGGTGACGCCGGGCGAATTCGGTACACCGAGCGTCGCCGCCGAACTGCCGGCGGCGACGAGCAGGCTATCGACGTGGCCGTGATAGTTGCCGGCGAATTTGACAATCACGTCGCGGCCGGTGTAGCCGCGGGCGAGCCGGATGGCGCTCATCGTGGCTTCCGTGCCGGAACTAACGAGGCGCACTTTTTCCACGCTCGGCACAGCGTCGATGATCAGTTCGGCGAGCTCGCTTTCGGCTTCGGTCGGCGCGCCGAAACTCGTGCCGCGCGCGGCCGCTTCATGCACGGCCGCGAGCACTTCCTCGTGTGCATGGCCGACGATCATCGGACCCCAGGAGCCGATGTAATCGAGGTAGCGGTTGCCGTCAACGTCGAAGAGATAGGCCCCGTCGCCACGGGCCATGAAAATCGGCTCACCGCCCACGCCGCCAAACGCCCTAGCGGGGCTGTTCACGCCGCCGGGGATCAAGCGTTTGGCTCGGGCGAAAGCCGTTTGGCTGAGTTGGCGTGACATCGCGGGTCCTGGGGGGGCGGCGCGGTGGGATTACTGAATTCTAGCGATGTAGCGCTTCGCTCGGGAGGGAAGCCGCGAGAGCAAGCGAAGACGTTCGCCGTTAAGCCCAGGGAAGGCCACCATAGTCGTTGCCAATGGAGACGACTGCGAGGGCCTTCCCTGGGCTTGGACACCGCTTGGACGATAGATGAATCTGTTAGAATCCAAGAAAACTCCGCAGATCGATACGCCGAGGAACCGTCATGCGCCCCTGGAAGTTGCTGGAAACGAACTTCGCCTACGTCACCGCGAACCCGTACGAAGTGGCGGTGCTGCCGCTGGGGGCGACCGAGCCGCACAATTTGCATCTGCCGTACGGCACCGACGTGATGGAAGCCGAGATCGTCGGCGAGCGGATTTGCGAAGCCGCGCATGCGCAAGGGGCAAAGGTGGTCTTGCTGCCGACGATCCCCTACGGCACGGAGACCAACCTGCGGCAGTTTCCGCTGGCGATGAACGTGCAGCCGTCGACGTTGGCCCTGGTGATTCGCGATCTCGTCGAGTCGCTGGCCGGCAGTTCCATTCGCAAAGTGCTGCTGCTCAACAGCCACGGTGGGAACGAACTCAAGTCCGTGCTGCGCGAGTTGTACGGGCGCACGTCGGCGCAGATTTTTCTCTGCAACTGGTATCAGATCTTTCGCGATGTGGAACGCGAGATCTTCACCGATCCCGGCGATCACGCGGGCGAGATGGAAACGGCCTTCGGACTGGCCTTCTTCCCAGACCTCGTGGCGCGGCATCCGGACGGCAGCCTCGCGGCCGACGCCGGCGCGGCTGCAACAACACAATTCGAAGCGCTCAACCGCGGCTGGGTCACGATGACACGGCCCTGGCACCTGTTGACGACGAACACCGGCGTCGGCGACCCTCACCCCGCCACGGCCGAGAAAGGCCAGCGGATGATGGACATCGTCGTCGAACGGCTGTCGAAGTTCCTGGTCGAACTCTCAGCGGCCGAAATGAACGACCGATTTCCGTTTGTGTGATGTCCAGATCACACTCGCGAAAAAAGCCCAGGGAGGGCCCCAGTAGACGAATCCATTGGCAAAGGTCTATGGTGGCCTTCCCTGGGCTTGGTGGTGACGACGACGTATTCGTTCATCGTCTCACTACTCAGCTACCGCCCCGCATGGTTGCGCTGATCCGCTCCAGCGTCATCCGAGGCGGCGCCGCGGGTGCCGCCATAAGCCCAGAACATGCCCCAGATCCAGGAGAAGCGATCGCCAACTTGATGCAGCCAACTGGCAGATTGATGCGAAGCGGCATGGTGTGAGCCCTGCTGCGGCGCATCGGTTTTGCCGACCGCGTGTTCGGCATGCTGGTCGCCGTCATGGTGGTGGCCGTTGGAACTGTGATGGCCGTGCGCGGCCGTGGTTCCCAAGTGCGACGTCGCGCCGGTCCAGGCAATGTCATTGCCCGGCTCGCCCAACTGCAACTCCGAGAACACCAACTCCGCGGCATCGGGATCGACGCCGCTGACGGCCGGCAGCATCGGCCAGGTGGGCCGCTCAGCCGGCGCATCGGAGGACTCACTCGGAGCGGACTCAGCGACGGCAGCATCCTCCACAAACGCCGCAGCGGGCTGGTTGAGATCGTCTTCCAATTGGAAGCCGGACACGTGCAACGCCAGGTCGCGCGTCAGTTCGATGTGATCGCCATCGGCCTCGGTGGCGACTACAGTTACCTTGAGCGTGACGTCCGTCGGGGCGTCCTGCGGCAAGGTGATTTGCAGTCCTTCTAAGTCGGCGGCGCTCAAGGTCCAAACGCCGTTGCCTTGATAGCTGCCCGCGGAGAGCGAAGCGCCGTGCGGGACGTTCTCAATCCGCACGGTCAGCGCTTCGCTCCCGTCGAGGTCGCCCAAGGCGGCTGTGATCGACAGCGGCGTCGACTGCCCGGCGTAGAGCGTGGCGTTGGAAACTTCCAGCGTCGCCACGTCGGCGTCACCGTGAACTTGGACGTGTACCGTCGAGGTAGATGACAGGCCATTGCCGTCGGTCACGGTATAGGTGAACGAATCGGACCCGCTGAAATTCGGATGCGGCGTGTAGGTGAACGTGCCGTCGCCGTTGTAAGCGACTGTGCCGTGCTGTGGCGACGAGAAATCGGAAACGGCCAGCGAATCGCCGTCGATGTCGTAGTCGTTCTCCAGCACGTTCGGCGTGACGATCGGTTGATCCTCGACCCCTTCGACGAAGTCGTCGACGCTATTGACTCCTTCGTTGACGTTGTTCACGCGAATGGTGAACGTCTCGTCATACGAATTGCCGGCCGCGTCGGTCGCGCGGACCGTGACCTGGTGCTGCGTGTTATCCTCGTAGTTGATGACTTCCTCGGTCGGCTCCGCCACGAGGATTTCGCCCGTGTTCGGGTCGATCGCAAAGCGGCCCTGAGCGCTGTCGGTCAATGTGTAGGTGATCACGTCATTCTGATCGACGTCGGAAACGGTCACCTTGCCGACCACCGTGCCTGGGGCGGAGTTTTCGCTGACGGCATCGCCGACGAGCGCCAAGTCCGTCGGCGCTTCGTTCACGTCTTGAACGTTGATGTTGACCGCTTCGGCATAAGAATGCCCGGCGGAATCGGTCACTTGCACCATCACCGCGTGCTGGCTGGCGGCCTCGAAGTTGAGGTCGGCGCCCGCCGCCACGCGGACTTCGCCCGTCGCGGCGTCGATCGTGAAGCGACCGCCCGCATTGTCCGTGAGGGCATACGTGAACGCCTCGCCTTGATCCTGATCCGTAGCGTTGACCTTGCCGACCACGGTACCGGCGGCGGAGTTTTCATTCACGGCGTCGCCGACCAGCGCCAGGTCGGTCGGCGCTTCGTTGACGTCCTGAACTTGAATGTTCACCGCCTCGGTGTAGGAATGGCCCGCCGCATCGGTGACGCGCACCGTCACGTCATGGCTGGCGCTCGACTCGTAGTCGAGCACCACGCCGGTCGCCACGCGGATATCGCCGGTCGCGGCGTCGATGGTGAAGCGTCCGTCCGCGTTGTTCGTGAGCGCGTAGCTGAACGTCTCGCCCTGATCCGGGTCGGTCGCCGTGACCTTACCGACCACGGTTCCCGCGGCCGAGTTTTCGTGGACCGTGCTGCCGGTCAGCGTCAAATCCGTGGGCGATTCGTTCACGTCATTCAGATGAATGTTGAACGCCTCGTTGTACGCGTTCCCGGCCGAATCGGTGACGCGCACCAGCACGCCATGATCCGGTTCCGTTTCGAAGTTCAAGTCCGCGCCGGTGGCCACGCGGATTTCACCCGTTGCTGAATCGATCGCGAAGCGTCCACTCGCGTCGTCGCTGAGCGCGTACGTAAAGGTCTCGCCCTGGTCGGGGTCGGTCGCCGTGACGTGGCCCACGACGGTTCCCGTCGAGGCGTTCTCGTTGACTTCACCGCCGACAAAATCCAGGTCCGTCGGCGGAGCATTGCCGCCGGTGATTTCGATCTTGAACGCCTCGTCGTAATACTTGCCGCCTGCGTCCTTCACGCGCACGGTAATCGTCGGCGTGTCGCCGGGTTCGAAGTCGAACTTGGCGCCCTTGGCGACGGTGATTTCGCCGGTCTTGGCGTCGATGGCGAAATTGTTGCCGGCCGTGGTCTTCAACGAGTACGTAAGCGTGTCGCCCGCGTCGGGGTCGACGCCGGTCACCTTGCCGACCACCGTGCCGGGCGTGGCGTGTTCGCCGACCTTACCGCCTTCGAGCGTCAAATCCGTCGGCGTCTCATTGACGTTCTTCAGGTGAATGGCAAAATCCTCGGAGTACGTGTTCCCCGCCGAGTCCTTCACCTGCACCTTCACGCTGTGGTCGGGATCACTCTCGAAATCGAGCTTCGCGCCGGTCGCGACTTTGATCTGGCCCGACTTGGCGTCGATGGTGAATTTCCCGTCGGCGTTGTCTTCGAGCGAGTAAGTGAATTTTTCGCTCTTGTCGGCGTCCTTCGCCGTGACCGTGCCGACGACCGTGCCGGCCTTCACGTTCTCGTTGACCGTATCTCCCTTGAGAGTCAGATCGGTCGGCGCTTCGTTGACGTTCTTGACGTCGATCTTGAACGCCTCGTCGTACGTCAATCCGCCCGCGTCTTTCACGCGCACGGTGACGCTATGGCTCGTCGCGCCCTCGTAATCGAGCTTCGCGCCGTCGGCGACTTTAATTTCACCGGTCTTGGCGTCAATCGTGAAGCGGCCGCCGGCGTCGTTCGCGAGCGAGTACGTGTGCGTGTCGCCGCGATCGATGTCTTTCACCGTAACTTGGCCAACAACAGTTCCGGGCGCGGAGTTTTCGTTGACCGCGTTCCCCTTAAGCGTCAAGTCGGTCGGCGCTTCATTGACGTTTTCGACAGCGATCTTGAACGACTCGTCGTAGTACTTGCCGCCAGCGTCCTTCACGCGCACCGTGACGGATTGCGATTCGCCCGCCTCGAAATCCAGCTTGGCGCCCTTCGCCACGCTGATCTCGCCCGTCTTGGCGTCGATGGCGAACTTGCCGCCCGCACTACTGGTGAGCGCATAAGTGAGCTTATCGCCCACATCCGGGTCGGTCCCCGTAACCTTGCCGACCACGGTGCCGCCCGTGGCGTTTTCCTGAACCACGCCCCCATCGAGCGTCAAATCGGTCGGCTTCTCGTTGACGTTCTTGAGCTGGATGTCGAACGACTCGGCGTAGGTATTGCCCGCGGAGTCCTTCACCTGCACCTTAACGCTGTGATCGGCGTCCGTTTCGAAATCAAGGTCGGCGCCTTGCGCTACTTTGATATTGCCGGTCTTCGCATCGATCGTGAAGCGGCCGCTCGCGTCGTCCGTCAACGAGTAGGTAAACTTGTCGCCAGCGTCAGGGTCCTTGGTCGAGACGGTACCGACCGTCGTGCCGGCCGCGGCGTTCTCATTGACGGTATTGCCCTTGAGCGCCAGGTCGTACGGCGCTTCGTTAACATCGGTCACGCCGATCGTGAACTTCTCGTGATAGCTGGCGCCATCGGCGTCGGTGACTTGAATGTCGATAACGTGCGACTTCGCCGCTTCGTAGTTCAAAGCGTCGCCGTCGGCGACATGGATCTCGCCTGTCTCGGCGTCGATCGAGAACCTGCCGCCAGCGTCGTTCAGCAACGCGTACGTATGCGAGTCGTTCGCGTCGGCATCCTTCACCGACACATCTCCGACGAGCGTGCCGTCGGCAGCGTTCTCCCCGACCTTCGAGCCGACTAAACTCAGATCGGTCGGCGCATGGTTGACAAACCTATCTGCCGCGACGTTGCCGTCGGCGAAATGGAACGTCTCGACCGAATCGACCGAGTCGGTGCCGTCGATGCCACGCACGTCATGCACCGTGAACTTGCCGTTCCCGTGGTGCTCGATCTCGTAGTCGCTGGCCTTGCCAGAGTAGTTCGCCGTGTCGTTGCCGGCGCCGCCGGAGATGAGATCGTCGCCGCCGCCGCCGGTGATCCGATCGTTCCCTGCGTAGCCATAGAGTTCGTTGTCATGACCGTCGCCAACGAGCGTGTCGCGATGATTCGACCCGTGTACGTCCTCGATGCCGTCGAGATGATCCCCCGCCGCGTGCCCGCCGCTTCCCAGTCCGGTAGATAGATTGACGCTCACGCCCGCGGTCGAGTTCTGATAACTGGCCGCATCATGTCCCGTGCCGCCATGCAATTGATCGGCGCCGCTGCCGCCGTCCAGGAAGTCGTCGCCGCCATCGCCGAAGAGTTGATCGTTGCCGGTTCCGCCATACAGCAGGTCGTCGCCGCCGTTGCCATCGAGGACGTCATTGCCACCGTCGCCGTCGAGCCAGTCATTGGCGTCGGTGCCGTGCATCGTCTCATTGGCCGACGTGCCGTGCTGGACTTCGTGGCCGAGGCTGCCAAAGTCGATGGCTTCGCCTTCGATCGGCTGTTCCATATCGGCCGTTTCGATCGCCGTCGCCGAGCGCAGGATGCGCGGCTCGAGCGCCGTAATGGTAAAGGCCGGTGCGCGCTTCTTGGCGTTCACGGGCGGTTCGCCCGGGGCGTCCTGCTGCTTGTTTTCCAAAAGTTGATTCGTCACAGGATGCCCCTTATGTCACAGTTACGCGAACGGCGAATAGCGCCGCACTTGGCCGGTCCCCAACAGACCGGCCGTCCGACCCGCCACACGACAAACAAAGTTGTAACGCAGAGAGGAGCCTATGGCTGATCGCCCGACGCACTCGTCTGCGACGCTTCAGCCGTGGGATCGAGCAAACGGGCGCTGAACCCGCTGGGGAGCCCGAGTTCCCGATTGTCGATCTCAAACACGCATCGAAAGGTTTCCGTACCCGGGTCGATATCCACATCTTTCATCACCAGACGCGCGGTCACCGCGTCATTGACCGGCGTACCGGCCAACAGGCGATACTCAACGCCCGGTTCCAGCCGGGCATAGCAACGGGTCGGGAGATAAAGTTCGACGCGCAGTTGCGAAGTATCGACCAGTTCCACGACTGGCTTCGTAAGCGTCAGCGTTTCTCCGACGACGCTCCGTGTTCGAACGACGCGCCCCGCGAACGGCGCGCGAATGTTCATGGCTTCCAGCTTGGCCTGCTCTAACACGTACGCCGCTTGGGCAGCAGCCTGTTGCTCGTGCGCCTGACGCACAGCGGCTTCGGCCTGTTCGACGCCGGAGCGGGCGCGCTCGATTTCCAATTCGGAAGCGGCGCGGTGTTCGCTGGCCTGCGTCATGCGGCCGAGCAAACTCTCCGCGGCGCGGAGATCGCTTTCGCCGCGCAGCACGCCGGCGGTTTGCTCCGCTTCCGCTTTCGCGAGCTTCGCCGCGGCGGCCGCGATGCGATTGTCGATCACCGCCAGCACGGCCCCTTGCGCGACCGACTGTCCTTCCTCGCAATTCAATTCAAACAGCACTCCTTCCGTCGGCGCCGACAACGTCACACGCCGGCGTGCATTGGCGATGCCCGGCAGCGACGGCACGACGTCGGTCGCCGCCACGGACGAAGGTTGCCGCGCCGCCGGCGCTTCGGCGGTCGCTGACATCAGACAGAGCGCAAGGAGCGCGGTCGGCGTCATGTGCAGTCTCGACAAGAGTTGTAGATGAGAGCTCGGCGTTCTTGAGGGAATTTCGTCCGAGCTAAGGAAAACGTAGCTCACTTTGGCTGGTCGCGCCGGTGTTATCGAATACAGACAGAGCCCGTCACGTGACGGACTTGTCGCCTGTGCCGGTTCTGGCGGATTCGCCCGCAGGCGTGCATTCCATCGCCGCGGGACGACGAAGCAAGGAAGGCAAGCGGGCGGAAGGCAAGGAGCGCAAGGACTTACGGATGGGACCGGGACCGGGCTGGCATGGATGTCGGCTGGCGGCCGCACTCGCGGTGTGCCTGGGGGCCGTCGTCGGCTTGTCGGGCTGTAAATTAGGCCCGGATTTCGTCCGCCCGACGTCGCCTTGGCTGGAGCCGTTCTATCACGACGGGCAGCCGGCCCAGCCGCCCGTCGAACCGGAACTCACCTACTGGTGGACCGAGTTCAACGACCCGATGCTCAACGGGTTGATCGACCAGGCGGCCTGTCAGAATCTGACGTTGCGCGAGGCCTACTTTCGCGTCGTGGAATCGCGGGCGCTCGTGACCGTCGCGCGGGGCGAGATGTTCCCCGAAGTGTTTGGCACGAGCGGATACAGCAATCGCCGCACGAGCCTGAACGCGAATCAGTTCATCATTCCGCCGACGTTGCGCAGAAGTTACGACTTGTTCACGGCCGGCTTCGATGCGGGTTGGGAAATTGACCTCTGGGGAAAACTCCGCCGCACAATCGAGGCCGCCGAAAACGATCTCGCCGCCAACGAAGCGGCGCGGCGCGACGTGCTAGTAACATTGCTCGGCGACGTCGGCACCAGCTACATCAATTTCCGCGTCGTGCAGCAGCGCTTGAACATCGCCCGCGCGAATCTGGTCCGGCAACAAACCACGGCGGAATTCGTGCGGGAGCGCTTTCGCGCCGGGCTGATCAGCGAACTCGACGTGGCCCAGGCCGAAGAAAACCTACACAGCACCGCGGCCGTGATTCCGCCGTTGGAGCAGCAACTCCACCTGGCGATGCACCGGTTGAGCGTGTTGTTGGGCGAAAGTCCGTCGCTCCAGATGCTGACGCGGCTCGGCAACGGGCCGATCCCCGCTGCGCCGGGCATCCTGGCCGTCGGCGTCCCGGCGGAACTTTTGCGACGCCGGCCGGACATCCGGGAAGCGGAGTTCCAGGTCGCGGCGCAGAATGCGCGGATCGGCGTGGCGATCGCCGATTTGTACCCGCAACTCACCTTGCGCGGCACGATCACGGCCGATTCCCGCCGCGTCGACACCTGGTTTATGACCGACAGCCTGGCCTACAGTTTTGGCCCGCAGTTCCGCTGGGACATCTTGAACTTCGGCCGTTTGCGCGGCGGGATTCGCGTCCAGCGCGCGCGTTACGAACAAACCGTGGCCCGGTATCGGCAATCGGTGCTGCTGGCCGTCGAGGAAGTCGAAAACGCCTTGATCTCGCATCGCACCGCCGGCGACCGCCGCCGCGAGCTCTACATGGCGGCGCAATCGGCCGGACTGTCCGCTTCCTTGAGCGAATCCCAATACCAGCAGGGGCTGGTGATTTTCCAGGTGGTGCTCGATTCGCAACGCCGCGTCCTGGAACTGCAAGAACAAATCGCTCTCAGCGAAGGCGATATGTCAATCAGCACGGTGCAAGCCTTCAAAGCGGCTGGCGGCGGCTGGGACGCACGGTTTTCGTGCTGCGACCCAGTCATGGCCCGCCTCCCGGCGACGTCAACGGTGCCCCGCGTGAATCCCGTCGAATCCATGCCTTCGACAGCGCCAACCGAAACGATGCCCTCGGGCAACCTCGGGGCGGCGCCGACGCTGCGGCGCTAGCTGCGTGCGCTCTAAGTCGGCGCAACAAAAAAAGCCGGCCTCACTTGTGAGTGAGGCCGGCTGGGGAAGCTTCAAGCAATTCGCCATCGTCGCGTTTACTTACGACGGAAGCGATAGCCGAGCGCCGCGAGGCCGCAGAGGGCCAGCAGGGCAGTCGACGGTTCCGGGACCGCGTTCGCACCGGCAACGCCGGCGCCGAAGTTGTTGCGGACGTTGTTCAAGTCTTCGATGGTGACCTGGCCGTCGTCGCTGCCAACGGTGTCGCCAAGGCCAGCGCCACCGAAGTTATTGCGGACGTTGTTCAAGTCTTCGATGGTTACCGCGCCGTCGCCGTTGGTGTCGCCTTCTTGGTCTGGATCGACGACGACCGGGAAGGTGAACGCGATGCTCGAGATATTCACTCCAATCAATCCGATCAACGTCGTATTCCCGGTAAGTGGGTCAATCGTGATCAACTCACGCGCGTACGGATCGCTGGTACTCTCGCCGCGCGAAACCGCATACAACACGCCCGTCTCTGGATGAACTGACATGCCGAGGATGCCCGTTGCGCCAAGCGTGTCCGGCAAAACAGGATCCCGCAACAACACCGAATTGATTTCCAACCCCGTTGTCATGTCGACCTCGATCAGCTCGGAACCAGCGAAGGGGTCCGAACCGGTTTGCTCTTTGGTGCCGACAAACATCCTTTCTTGCCCCTCGATATCCAGGATCACCAAGCCCTTCGCGTCACCAAAATCGGCGCGCGGGGCGCCGAGGAAATCTGATTCCCCGTCGGCCGTCATCGTGTAGATGCCTTCCTCGGATGTGACAAAAAACAGGCTTTGCGAGGCGGACCAGGCCAATCCTCGAATCGCGTGCATTTCGTTCTCTCCTGTCTGCCTGAACGAAGCGTCGGTCTGGGCGGACGTCCGCGGTTCGACTGGCAGCACCCACGAGGGACGCGGCGCGGGAAGCCCGAACCTGGCCAACAGCGGATCGGCCGGAAGGTTGGGGCCGTTGGCGTTGTAAATTGCCGTGGAAGGCGGCACCTGGCTTCCGGGCGTCAAAACGGCCGGATCAAACGTCTCCATGTAATGATCATCCGCATAACCACCAATCAGGAGCCCACTGGTTGAGTCCATCCGCTGAGGATTGTTGCTGTACGCGTCACCACCGCCGGTTCGGTGCAGCAGGCCGCTCACAGGATTGAAACCCAGGGCTTGGCTGTCGGGACTAAACAGCGCGCGTCCCACCTCGATGCTGGAAGCATCGCCGATGTTGATATCCCAAAACGCCTCTTGATGTGGCGTAGTGGTCTGACTTGCATTTTGATTCCCAGACATCCCGATCAAGCGAACCTGGGCGTCGGCTGGGCTCGCAATGGCCGTGGCAGCGATCGCGACGGCCGCGAGCATGAGTGTTTTGTGAAGCATGGAGTGTTCCCCTGTTGTGGATAGGCCTGCGTGCAGTTGACGCAAAGCGCCTACAGCCCCGTTGCGGAGGGACATAGACCGATTTTGATTGTTGTTTGGGCCAGTTCGCTTGTCAAGCGAATGTGCGCAAACTCTGCGGAAAAAATCACGGAACTGCTCAGGGCGAATCAGTTTTCGTAAGGCGTGAACCGGTCGAGGTCTGTTGGCGTAGGAAGCGGGACGGAGCGGTTTTCTTTCCTTTTTTGCACGGAGGTGTG
>JAWXBP010000403.1 GCA_034440135.1 Planctomycetia bacterium | reverse complement strand
TTCCTGACGCTGTTTTGCGGCTTTCTGGTGCTGGCCCCCAGCATGGCGGGCAGCGCCGACGGCGTCATCCGTCGCTGGGTCGACGTCTTTTGGACCTCCAGCGCCCGGCTTCGCGAGGTGGACCCGCGGCGGATTCGCTACGTTTATTTCAGCGTGCTGTGCGGCTATGCCGTCTTCGGCGTGCTGGTCTTGGCTTTCGTCGACGGCGCCAAGCTGATGCTGTTGGCCAGCATCATTTTCAATTGGGCGTTGGGGTTCAGCATCTGGCACACGCTGGGGGTCAACTGCCTGCTGCTGCCGCGGGAGTTGCAACCCGGTTGGTTCGTAAGGATCGCCATGGCGCTGGGCGGACTCTTCTTCTTCATCATCGCCGGCATGGCCACTTACGCCGAGATGCAAAAGGCCGGCTGGGTGTGACCGTTCCGAAAGCTCGACGCCGGTCGCGGCCGACCTAACGGAAACTGGTTGCACTTTGCGTTGCAACTTGCAATACTTCCAGCCATTGAACCAGTGACCGAAAGAAGCAGCAGGCTCGCTTTGTCATGTTCTTCGATTCCCGACAGCGATGCCGCCAAGAGCAATATTCGAGCAGAAGTGCATGTCCGCTGGCATGAATTCGCATGATGGTCGCGTGGAACGGTTCCGATCGGACCTGAGCGCCTTGCGGCCAAGCGATGTTATTCGGAAGTATATTACGACTGGAAGTCCAGTAGCAATTACCGAAGACGTGTATTTCGCGCTTCGCAGCCTGGTCGCCGGACAATTCAATTTGCATCCAAGTGCAGTGGTGCTGGTTGGCTCAGCTCGCACGGGATTCAGTATAGCGCCCAAAAAGCGATACAGAGAGGCACGGGAAAACTCGGATCTCGACGTCGCGCTCGTCTCCTCTGAACGTTTTGATCAGTACTGGGATGACGTGTTTGCTTATTCGACAACGGACATTGCGTGGGAGCGCAGCGGCTCGTACCGGGCATTCGTTCGGATGCTCTTCAGCGGATGGATCGATCCTCGAGGACTGCCAAACGTACCGCGGTTCGAGCACGCTGCCCGATGGACAAATTTTTTCGATAACCTGATGCAGTCGCGCAGATTTGGACCGCGGCGCATCACGGCACGCCTCTATCGGACATGGTCGCGACTCGAAGCGTATCAAGAAAAGGCAGTGCGTCTACAAAGATCTCTGGAAAAGGCAGGCCCAAGCTTACGGTGTCAAGAAAATGGTCTTTGACGATGTTCGTCCAAACCAAGCGCCGCTGAAATGCTGGCTTCAGAATAAGCGACCCGTCCTCAATGTCCTTAATCAGTTCACTCACTCGTCGAATGCTGACGTCAGGCATGGGCTTGGTCTCCAAGATGGGCTACGCATAGCGACGGGTGAAATCGACACGCGCTCAATGAAGCGTAAGAATCAACTTGTAGACGGCCAGCAACGAATATCTACATTGCGAGAGTACGTCCAAGGGTCGTCCGATTTGATTCTCACGAAGGTGACGCCATATTGCGAATTAGACGAGAAAACCAAAATGGCGTTTCTCGATTACAAGGTGGCCGTTCGGGACTTGGGGACCGTCACCGAAGAAGAGATAAAAGAGATTTTCGCGCGCATTAACTCCACCGACTACGCATTAAAGGCGATGGAACGTCTCAATGCCCAATTCAGCGGAGTTTACAAGCAGTTCTGCGACGACTTGTCGAAAAGTCAGTTTTTTAGTCGTCATAACGTGTTTTCGTTAGCCGACTTTCGTCGAATGCGCGATCTGGACTTTTGCGTGATTCTTACAACAACGCTTCTGTCGACTTATTATCATCGCGACTCGCTGAACAAAGCGTATCTCCAACGCTACAACGACAAGTTTCCTCAAGGCGAAGAGTTGGCAAAGCAAATCGCGACGACTCTCGCATTCATCGAGAGCTGTGGCTTTGACAAGAAATGCCGCATGTGGAAAAAGACTGACCTGTTTACCCTAATCGTGGAAGTCCACTCGTTAGTACTGAAGAATCTCCGACTGGACCCGGCGAAGGTGAAGTCAAGCTTGCAAGCGTTTTATGCGCAGGTGGATGACATGTTCGCGATGAAGGGGTCGGACGAAGAACTCACAGAGAAGGCCCCGCACCCTGACGTTTTCCGCTATCTTAAGGCTGCCACCAAAGCTACGAACGACAAGTACGCTCGCGAAGATCGCGCAACTGTAATCGCAACCGTACTCAAGTCAACACTCAACCAAGAGGCTTCGAAGCCCACGCGAAAGAAGGAAAAGAAGTAGCTATAGTAGGCGAATTCCTTTCACCATGTGTTGGCAAAAATCTTCGCTCAGATCGACTCCCACCGCGGGCCGACCGCTTGTAACAGACACGCGAAGGACTGTGCCACTTCCGGCAAACGGATCAAGGACCGTTCCCCCTTCGGGGCAACCAACCTCCAGGCACTTGCGTACTAACTCATCAGGAAACGCCGCTGAGTGCACGCCCTTTGAGTGTTTTGGACGTTTGGAAATCGTCCAGACATCCTCTTCTCCGTTCAAATTGTCTCTGGAGAAGTGATACTTAGGCCCCTTTGTGAACAAAAACAGCATCTCATGCGTTCGCCACGGCCGATCGTGCGCCGTTGGCTCAGGAGTTGTGCCATTTCGCAACCAGATGATAGGGCAGCGAAGTGTCCATCCGCTATCAATCATAGCGAGTGCAACTCGCCATGGGATCCCGATTGAAGTCTTTCGGGGTACGCCCAGCCCACTCGCATCCACTGCCCGCAGTCCAAATCGTCGAGCGCCATTTTTGCGGTCGTTTCCGACGGGTTGTCCCTTTCCAGAGTAATACGTATCGCCAAGGTTGAGGAACAGAGTCCCATCTGGCGCCAGAACGCGCTTAACCTCTTCGAAGACCTCCACAATTCGTGTTACGTATTCCCCGATTGTCTTCTCTAATCCGATCTGTCCGGCAACCTTGTAATCCCGCTGCGAGTAGTACGGCGGCGAAGTTACGACACAGGCGAATCGGTCGGTGCCCATAGTAGTTAGTACTGACTTGGCGTCACCGCGTCGCACCTCCCAAGGGATTCCCACTTTTGTACGTCCGCCCCAAGTGTCTAGGCCGTGTACGACCGGCACTTCCGCAATGGATGCGTCTTTCGTTCTTGCCGCCACCGTGCGGGGGCGAGGTTTTATTACTCGTGCCACAGCAGTGCGATTGATCTTCGTTCCGTGGATGGGTTTGGATCGCATCTTATTGCTTGCCGAATGAAATGCAAGCGCCCGCCTGCCGTCTCAGCCCACTACTCGCCCGACGACCACGATGTGCTGCCCGCGCTTGATGGGGGCCACCCAGGCCTGGGCGACGACGATGCCGTCGAGGCCGGCAACGGCGGGCCACGGATCGAGATCGAGACGGTCGAAGTCGTGCAGCAGCCCCACGGTTTGGCCGCGCTGGACGAGTTGCCCGCACTCGACGAGCGGCTCGTAGTGCCCCTCGAAGGGGGCCGGCACGAAGCACTCGCGATCGACGATGGCCGCCAGGCGTTGACTTCCGTCGCGATGGTGGCCGATCGGCTCAATCTCGCCCCGAAGCTGGCCGTGGCGGATGGCGGCCGCCAGCACGCCGTGCCGTCCGTAGCGGACCCCCTCCGCGTTGACCGCCCGGCCCCAGCCGAGTTCGGTGCCGATGGTGATCTTGCCTAGCCGTTCCGCCTCGCTGGGCAGCAAGCCGGGCGTCTGGTTCTGATAGGTCATCACCAGCGGCGTGCCGAACCAGCGGGCGGTCTCCTCGATGCGGCGGGCTTG
>JAWXBP010000402.1 GCA_034440135.1 Planctomycetia bacterium | reverse complement strand
CTCGATGGGCTGCGAGGTGAGCTGCTCGTAACCGACGACCACCGCTTCGTCGATTTCTGCCCAGGCAGGGCTGACGGACAGCAGGGCGCGGGCACGCGGGCCGGTCGCGTAGTCCAGGAACTGGGCGCTAGTCGGCGTAGCCTCCCAGAGCGGGCGTTCGTCGCCGCCGGCGCCGCCCAACCAGCGGGCGGTACCGGGCTCGTGCGGCGCGAAGTGCAGGATGGAGACCAGTACGTCCAGCGGGTGACGACGCACGACGACGGGCCGAACTCCATGCCGCTTCAATAGCTGCCGCATCGCGGGAGTCGGCAGCGCGTGGAGGTGCAAAACACCGCGTCGGGGGAAGGCGTTCCAACGGACCTCTTCCGGCACAAAGGCGGAGAATTCCTCAAGTTGGAAGGTCGTCCCGAGCAGGCAACGCAGCCAGGTGCTGCCGGAACGAGGCGTGTTCAATAGCGCAAGTCGCAATTGATCGCCCTCCTGGTGGCCGGTTCTTCGAGGTCCGCTGCCGCGCCCCGGGCGATTCGCGCCGAGAGCTGACGTGCTTTTTTGTCGGCGATTGGGCGAAGCGAATTGAGCAAAACGGCCAGGTGAATGATCTTAGCGTATGGTCAGCCGTCGAGCCCGTCAAACTGGTGAAGATTGCGCCAAATTGCGCTCATTTCCGTAAAAATTTGCGGAATCACTCAAGGCGGCGTTTCGCTTCCGCACGGCGTGCAGTGGGTCGGTCCCGAGGTTATCATCTGCTATCCAGCCGGGTCGGCGATCCCGACCTTGATTCTTTCTCTTCGCATGAGTGACCCACCGATGAAAGCAAACCTTCTGGCTTTGGTCGCGCTGTCGTTGACATTTTTGCCCACAGTCAACGTGCAAGCAGCGACGCCGCACGGCATTTTCACCGATCACATGGTCCTGCAGCGCGAGCTGCCAATCCCCGTTTGGGGCACTGGGCAGCCGGGCGAGAAGGTCTCCGTGCGGATGGCCGGTCACAGCGCCGAAACGACCGTCGACGATCAAGGCCACTGGCATGTGGAACTTGACGCACTGCCAGCGGGCGGCCCGCATCGACTGGTGATTGAAGGGCATTTCCGCGCGGCCGTGCGCGACGTGCTCGTGGGCGAAGTTTGGCTGGCGAGCGGCCAATCGAATATGCAATGGACGATCAATCGAAGCTCTGAAGCAGAGAAGGTAGTGGCCGCTTCGAGCCATCCGAACATCCGCTTGTTCACGGTCCCGCGCCGTTCGACAGAAGAGCCGGAGTGGAACGTGAATGGCGCGTGGGAAGTGTGCGGACCGGAATCGACGCCGGAGTTTTCCGCCGTGGCATATCACTTCGGCGTGGCGCTGCATGAGAAACTAGGCATCCCGATCGGCATGGTCAGCACGAACTACGGCGGCACGCCGGCCGAGGCCTGGATGAGCAAGGAGAGTCTGGCGGCGAACGAGATGGTGAAGTATTACGTCGATCAGCCGCGCGATTTGAGCAACGCGCAACGCCCTTATGGTCTCTACAACGCGATGGTGCATCCGCTCGCGCCCATGGCCGTTCGCGGGGCGATTTGGTATCAGGGGGAATCGAACGCTGGCCGGGCCTACGAATACAAAACGCTATTTCCGGCGATGATTGCCGATTGGCGGCGTGCGTTCCGTCAGCCTGAAATGCCGTTCCTGTTCGTGCAGCTTGCGCCTTTCATGGACAAGACCAGCGAGCCCGGCGACAGCGAATGGGCCGAACTGCGAGACTCGCAGCGGCTTACCGCCCAGAACGATAAGCGAACAGCGATGGCGGTGATCACGGACGTCGGCGATGAGAAGGACATTCACCCGGTCTGGAAGCAACCGGTCGGCGAACGATTGGCGCTGGCGGCCCGCGCGATCGCGTATGGCGAGGAAGTCGAATTCCAAGGTGCGGAGCCTGACACCCAACATGTCGGCAACGCATTGATCAAGATCAAGTTTTCTCACGTCGCGGGCGGGTTGCAGGCGAAAGACGGCCCGTTGACCGGGTTTGCGATCGCTGGCGAGGACGGGAAATTCGTGAACGCCACGGCGGAGATCGTCGGTCAAGATGAAGTTGACGTGCGCAGCGATGCGGTGCCGGAGCCGAAGTACGTCCGCTACGGCTGGGCGAATTTCCCGCAGGGGAACCTCTGGAACGGCGCCGGATTGCCGACGAGTCCGTTCAAGACCGATGAATTCCGCTGGACGACGCAGCCGAAGTAGCTTGGCGGTTTAGCCGTTGTTTCACCACGGAGAACACGGACGACCATGAGAGGGAAAGGCCGAATGTCAAAGCTCGAATGTAGAATGTATCAGTAGTGGCGTTGCACGATGAACCAGCCATTCAATCTTTCGACATTCGGATGTGATTCGTCACTCCGATTTCGACATTCGCCATTCTTCCCTCCCCCTCCGTGTTCTCCGTGACCTCCGTGGTGAATAATATGTTCGACCATGCCCATCCGCGTTTCCAATCTTCGCCTCAGCATTGACGAGACCGAGGCTGCGCTTGTGGAGCGGTTGGCGTCGGTGCTAAATCTCCGCCGCGAAGAGATCCCGCACTGGCGGATGTTGCGGAAGAGCCTTGATACGCGCGACAAGCGCGATCCGTCATTTGTCTATTCCGTCGAAGTCCAGGCGACGGCCGATGAAGGGCGCTTGGTAGAGATTGCGCAGCGGCAACGGCGCGGCGCGAATGTGGAGCTGTATGTCGAGCCGCCGTTCGAATTGCCGCCGTCAGGCGATCGGCCACTTGAGCACCAGCCCGTCGTAATTGGGTCCGGCCCCGCCGGGCTCGCCGCAGCGGTGTTTCTCGCCGAGGCCGGCTATCGTCCGCTCGTGTTGGAGCGCGGGCGGGAAGTGCGCGCGCGGATTCGCGACGTGAAGGCGCTGGAGGCCGGCGGGGAGATTGACCCTGAGAGCAACTATCTGTTCGGCGAAGGAGGCGCGGGCACTTTTAGCGACGGGAAGCTGACTTGCCGGTTGACGGGGCCGGACGTGCGGCGCATTTTAGAATTGTTCGCCGAGTCGAAGGGGAAGCCAGGCGTGCTGTATGAGCACCGCCCGCACTTGGGAAGCAATCGCTTGCCGGCGGTGGTGAAGGCGCTGCGGCGAAGGATCCTGGCGCACGGCGGCGAAGTGCGGTTCGAGTGCCGCGTCGAAGATTTCGACATTGCCGACGGGCAACTGCGCGGGCTGCATACGTCGAGCGGTTACCTGCCGGCAAACGTGGCGATCCTGGCGACCGGGCACAGCGCGCGCGATACGTTTGAGATGTTGCTGCGGCGCGGCGTGGCAATGGTGCAGAAGCCGTTTCAGATCGGCGTGCGGATCGAACAATTGCAGGAGCAGGTCAATCGCGCACAGTACGGCGACGCAAGGCTGGAGGCCAAGCTGGGCGCGGCAGACTACACACTTGTTGCCAACGGCAAGCACGACCTGTTCAGCTTCTGCATGTGCGCTGGCGGTCAAGTGATTCCGAGCGTCTCGGAGCCGGGATGTTTTTGCACGAACGGCATGAGCCTGTCGCATCGCGCGAGTCCGTTCGCCAACAGCGGGCTGATGATCACGCTCGATCCGAGTGAATTCGGCGGCGCGGACATCCTGGCCGGGATGATGTTGCAGCGGAAGTATGAAGCGCTGGCCTTCGAAGCGGGACAAAGGCAGTATTTGTGCCCCATCCAGCGCGCGGATGATTTTCTGGCGCGGCGGATGACGCGCGACAAACCGGCGTCGAGTTACGAGCGCGGCGTAGTTCCCACGGCGCTCGCGGCGCTATTGCCGCCGCAGGTGGAGTTGGCACTACGCGAATGCCTACCGCAATTGGATCGGCGCTGGCGCGGCCGGTTTTTGGACGGGGCGACGTTGGTCGGGCCGGAAGCGCGCGGCAGCTCGCCGGTGCGGATTCTGCGCGACAAGGAGACGTTCGTCGCGCCGGGCGTCGAGGGACTCTATCCCAGCGGCGAAGGCGCCGGTTATGCCGGCGGCATCGTCAGCGCGGCAGTAGATGGGTTGCGCTGTGCAAAGGCGATTATCGCGCGCTATCAAGCGTTGGCGTAGAGTTCACGCCGCCACCGTCTCCTTTCGCGGAGCGAAAGGAGACTATGTCGCAACGCGCGCAACCTCGTCGAGGCGTGCTGCGATGGCTTCGGCGCCGCTGACTGGCGGTTGGCAGGTTGATCCGCTGCAGACATACAGAGTCGGCGCTGTCTGTCCTTTCTTCCCAGTGAATTGGGCGTCGAGCAACTTCGACGTTAACTCGCCGACTTTCACCGAGCGGAGCGCTACACTGGCGCGGGGCAGGAATTGGCGACGGAGCGCGGACAATGCTCGCTTGGTATCTGGACTGTCCCCATCGGCGAGGAACACCAGCTCTGACGACGGGCCAAGCTGGGCGTCGAGCGCCAGGAGCATCTGGCCCATGCCGGTTGGGTATTGGTCCAGGAAGCCGGCGGCGGCGCGCAAGGTTTGCTCCGCCGCGTCGGTAAAGCGCGCCTCGCCCGTTAGGCGACCAAGCTTCCCGAGCGCCGTGGCGGCGGCCGAATTGCCGCTCGGGACGGAACTGTCGAGGGCGTCCTTTTGACGCGCGATGAGCGTCTCGTGGCGATCGCTCGTGTAGTAGAATCCACCGCCGTTGGAATCTTGGAAATGCGCGAGGACATAGTCCAGAATCCGCGCCGCGTCGTCGATCCAGCGCTCTTCGAACGTGGCTTCGTAAATCGCCATCAAGCCGGAAGCGAGGCAGGCGTAGTCGTCGAGAAAGGCGTCGCCACGGGCTGTGCCGAGCCGGTAACTGTGAGCGAGTCCTCCCCCTGTGGTGCGCATGCTGGCGAGCAGGAATTCCGCCGCGCGGCGTGCGCCGTCGACGTATCGCGGCTCGTCCAGGACCGCGCCGGCCATCGCCATCGCTTCGATCATCATCCCGTTCCAGCTCAACAACCTCTTGTCGTCGAGACCGGGGCGCACGCGAGGTTCGCGCAATGACAAGAGTTTGGCGCGGCATTGCACCATTTCGCTGCGCAGCGTCGCTTCATCTTGACCGAGGATCTTGGCGCATTGCTCCCAGCTCTTCGGGCGGTTGAGGATGGTGTGTCCCTCGAAATTGCCCTCCGGCGTGACGTCATAAACGTAGGCGAAGCGGTCGAACGCCTCGCCGAGCGCCGCGCGGACTTCATCGGCCGACCAGACGTAGAACTTGCCTTCCTCGCCTTCGCTGTCGGCGTCCAGTGTGCTGTAGAAGCCCCCCTCCGGGCCGGTCATTTCGCGCAGGACGTAGTCGAGCGTTTCGCGCGCGACCGTGGCGAAATCCTTGTTGCCCGTCGCTTGATAGGCTTCCAAGTAGCAGGGAGTGAGCAACGCATTGTCGTAAAGCATCTTCTCGAAATGCGGCACGAGCCAACGCTCGTCGACGGAATAGCGATGAAAGCCGCCGCCGAGTTGGTCGTAGATGCCGCCCGCCGCCATTTTTTCCAGTGTCTGCGCGACCATCCCTAACAGACCTTCGCGACCGGTGCGTTGCCAGGCGCGCAAGAGCAGCCGCAGGTCCATCGGGTGCGGGAACTTCGGCGCGCCGCCAAATCCGCCGTGCGTGTGATCGAAGCTGCGCTCCAACGCGCCGGCGGCCTTCCAAAGTGTGTCGAGGCGGAGCGAATCCTGTTCCGGCTGGCCCCAGTTTTCGAGGCGACGAACGCTGTCGGTGAGATTCGCCGCGGTTTCTTGCACCTGTTCTTGGCGATGGCGCCAGGCGTCGAGCACGGCATGGAGAATGCGATCGAAGCCAGGCATGCCGCGGCTATCGCGCGGGGGCCAATAGGTGCCGCCGTAGAACGGTTTGAGGTCGGGCGTCAGAAACATCGACATCGGCCAGCCGCCGCGGCCGGCGATCATCTGCACGGCATGCATGTAGATTTGATCGAGGTCAGGCCGCTCCTCGCGATCGACCTTGATGCAGACAAAGTTTTCATTCAGCAGCTTGGCGATCTCCGCATCTTCAAAACTCTCGTGCTCCATCACGTGACACCAATGACATGCGGCGTAGCCAATCGAGAGAAAAATCGGCTTGCCTTCCGCGCGCGCTTTGTCGTGCGCCTCGCTGTCCCAGGGATACCAGTCCACCGGATTGTTCGCGTGCTGCAAAAGATACGGGCTGGATTCGCTGGCGAGACGATTGGGCATAAGAAGCCTTGTTGATTTGAACCGCGGAGGCGCCGAGGCGGAATGTCGAATTTCTAAATCTGAATGACGAATCAAATCCGAATGACTGAATGTCGAAGGGCGGATCGCACAGGAATACTATTCGTCATTCAAGCATTCGACATTCGGATTTGATTCGTCATTCGGATTTCGAAATTGGTCATTCCCCCCTCACGTCCTGACAGTAACTCTTTACGGCCCGGTCGATTTCCGCGCCAAGGTTCGCGTATTGTTTGACGAATTTGGGGACGCTGCCGCGGGTCAGGCCGAGCATGTCATAAGTGACCAGAACCTGGCCGTCGCAGTGCGGGCCGGCGCCGATACCGATCGTGGGCACCGAGACTGTAGCGGTAATCTCTTTCGCAAGCTCCGCGGGGATGCATTCCAGCACGATGCCAAACGCGCCGGCGCCTTCCGCGGCCCGGGCGTCGGCCAGCAATAGCTCGCGGTCGCGCTGCATTTTGTAGCCGCCGAGCTGATGGACACTTTGAGGGCGGAGGCCGACGTGGGCCATCACCGGGATGCCGGCCGCCACGAGCGTGCGAATCACGTCCGCCTGGTCCTGGCCGCCTTCGATTTTCACGGCCTGGCAACGGGTTTCCTTGAGAATGCGTCCGGCGGCGGCGACCGCTTCGTACGGCCCGAGATGATTGGTGGGGAACGGCATGTCCACCACGAGCAACGCCCGCCGGACGGCGCGACCGACCATTTCGGCGTGATAAATCATCTCGTCGAGGGTCACCGGCAGCGTGCTGCTGTGCCCTTGGATGATCATGGAGAGCGTATCGCCGACCAGAATCACGTCCACGCCCGCGGCGTCCAATAGGGCCGCCATCGGGAAGTCGTAGGCGGTCAGCACAGCGATTTTCCGCCCGGCGGCCTTGCGGGCCACGAACTCCGGCACGGTCATCTGTCGCTCCTGGTCGGGCATTGCTTCGAGCTTACTGATCGAGGGCGGTTCAATGGGTCAGCTCGAATTGTGACGCTCCCCCTAGGCCCTGGCAACCAGACGAGGCCGGCAACATCGTACCGACACTAGCCCGTAGCGCCAGCGAGGGAGAATTGACGCCGTCTACAAGAGAGGACGAAACTCTCAGTGTTGCCGCAGTCGGGCAACCGAGAGCTTCATCTCCACCAGTAGCCCAAATCCTCGCTCCCTCGCTTGCGCTACGGGCTAGTATCGCCAGCGGAACGCCAACTACACTAAGAGCCGTTCCAAAATTATTTGCGGCGGGAGTGCGAGTCGATGCGTTGCCGGGGCGTGCGCGGGGCCACTACGGTGCCGGAGAATAGTCGCGAGGAAGTCCTTAAGGCGACGCGGGAGCTGCTGGCGCTGATGATCCGCCGCAACGACATCGAGGCCGGCGACGTGGCGAGCGCCATCTTCAGCACGACCACCGATCTAAACGCGGAGTTCCCCGCGCTCGCGGCGCGTCAGCTCGGCTGGTACGACGTGGCGCTGCTTTGCACGCATGAGCTCGATGTGCCGGGCTCGCTGCGGCGCTGCATCCGCATCCTGTTGCACTGGAATACGGAGAAGCGCGCCGAGGAGATCATGCACGTTTACGTGCGCGACGCGGTGGCGCTGCGGCCCGACCGCTCGAAGTATCCCGAAGTGGATTGGGCCGAGCTCGAAGCCTGGATCGCCGAGCATCTCAACGAGCAAGGGCAACCGAAGAAGTAGTCGAGTGTGCGGCTTCGCTCGCCTACTGTGACTGAGTGGCGGATCGGCAATCGACGCCCACTCCACCGACCTCAGAGAGGTTGGTTTCAGACGAAGCTACAGCTTGCGGAGCGACGAGTATTCGTCCAGCGTGACGGTGGTCAGCGACCCGTCGGCGAGTTTCAGGACGATCAAATCGCTGTAAACCTTGTCGTCGAGGTTGCGGCGATAGTGCAGCCCATGGCGGCGGCGCTCGAAGCGTTCCACCGTGCCAACGGTCTGCGTTTCCCAGCTTTTCATTCCCACCTTGACGACATGCGTCACCTCGACCCGATCGCCGGGCTGGAGCTCGTTGATCTCCTCGCGTGTCGTGGGAATGAGGGTCATGGGGAAGTGGGTGGAGGAGTTAGTAGGTGGAGTAGGTGAAGTAGCATCTGCTTGCTTACTTCACCTACTGAAAACTGAACACTGAAAACTTCAAACTCCGCCTCAAACTTCCTTCGACTTGATCCAAGTCATCAGCCGGCGCAGTTGCTTGCCGACGACTTCGATCGGATGTTCGCGTTCGCGGCGACGGGTGGCCTTGAAGGACGGCGCGTTGGCTTTGTTTTCCAGCATCCAGTCGCGGGCGAATTCGCCGTTTTGGATTTCCTTGAGAATCTTCTTCATCTCCGCCTTGGTCTGGTCGGTGATGATCCGCGGGCCGCGGGTGTAGTCGCCATACTCGGCGGTGTTCGAGACGCTGTAGCGCATGTAGTTGAGGCCGCCCTGGTAGAACAGGTCGACGATCAACTTCAATTCGTGCATACACTCGAAATAGGCCATTTCGGGCTGGTAGCCGGCTTCGACCAGCGTTTCATAGCCGGCCTTCACCAAGGCGCTGACGCCGCCGCAGAGGACGACTTGCTCACCGAAGAGATCGGTTTCGGTTTCCTCGGCGAAGCTGGTTTCAATCACGCCGCCGCGCGTGCCGCCGATGCCCTTGGCGTAGGCCAGGCCCATGCGGCGGGTTTCATCGCTGGCGCCGGGGCTGAGGGCGATCAAGCACGGGACGCCGCCTCCCTTTTCGAACTCGCTCCGCACCAGGTGACCGGGGCCCTTGGGAGCGACCAGCAACGCGTCGACGCCCGGGGGCGGTTCGACCTGGCCGAAGTGGATGTTAAATCCGTGCGAGCACATCAGCACTTTGCCCGGCTTGAGCTTGGGGCGGATCGACGCACGGTACAGGTCGCCTTGCAACTCGTCGGGAACGAGAATGTTGACGAGGTCGCCCTTCTCGGTCGCTTCCTCGGCCGAAACCGGCTTGAAGCCGTGGCTCACCGCGAGATCGTAGTTCGGCCCGCCGGGGCGCTGCCCGACGACGACGGTCAGTCCGCTGTCGCGCAGGTTTTGAGCGTGGGCGTGCCCTTGGGAACCATATCCGACGATGGAAATGGTCTTCCCTTTGAGCACGGCGAGATCAGCGTCTTTGTCGTAGTAAATCGTGGCGGGCATGGCGGCTTTCTCGTGTGCGACGCGATCGCTTCAAGCGGCGTCGTGTTAGGTTCAAATGCAGAATGATGAACGATGAATGGGGCCAATTACGAGTCGTTGGACTCTTTCTCGCCGTTGGCTTCGCGGCTGCGGACCATGGCGATACGGCCGGTGCGGACCACTTCCAGGATGCCGAAGGGTCGCATCAGGTCGATGAAGGCTTCGATCTTGCGTTCCTGGCCGGAGATTTCGACCATCACGGCGTCCTGCCCGACGTCGACGATGCGGCCGCGGAAAATGCCGGCCAATTCGCGGACTTCGCTGCGGCCTCCGCCGGCCGGGGCTTTGACCTTGAGCAGCATCAGGTCGCGCTCGACGTAGTCCTGCGAACTGATGTCGTCCACGTGGACGACGGTGACGATTTTCTCGAGCTGCTTGCGGACCTGTTCCAGTTGCTCGTCGCTGGCTTTGACCACGAAGGTCATCCGCGAGAGGTTGGCGTCCTCCGTCTCGCCGACGGCCAAACTCTGGATGTTGTACCCGCGCGAGGCCAGCATCCCGGACACATGCGCCAGGACGCCCGGCACATTTTGGACGACGGCGGATAAGACATGACGCTTCACGCAAGCACTCCAGCGGCAACGAAAGAATCGAGCATGATAACTTGGGCAACGGCCTGCGGACAAGGGGCCTGGGGACGAGGTTCGGTGCGATTAAAGTTGCTTGCCGTCCCACCGCAACTCTTTATTTGGTGTAGGGTTATATCCGGTTGTGCCGCGGCCTAGCCGCGGTTAGCTGCCCCTTCCCACAGGCGATGCGACGGGCGATGGCTCGTCCTGCTATTTAATAAATGCGGTCGATTCTAAAATAACAACGGCGGATGTATGGTACTGTTTCAGGCGCCTGAAACAACGCCGCCAACCCGTATTTACGGAGGGTAAGCCAAATGCGCGCCGGCCGTCTCGCACTTCAGCCTACGGGATATAGAGCCTTTATCCCTGCGGATTTGCCGCCTTCTCCAGCCGTTGTCCTCGACGAGTCATTGCAACGCCTGCTGTCCCAGACAGACCGAGCTCTCGGCCGGTTGGACGGCGTCGCTTCGGTGCTCCCGAATGCGGACCTTTTCGTGGCAATGTACGTGCGACATGAAGCAGTATTGAGCTCCCAAATTGAAGGAACCCAGAGCACGCTGGAGGACGTCGTTGAATTCGACATCGACGACAGCAACCGCGAACGACCGAAGGACATTGAGGAGGTTGTGAATTATGTCGGGGCGATGAACTACGGTCTTGGTCGTCTCGCAACACTGCCTTTGTCACTCCGGCTAGTGCGCGAGATTCACGGAAAGCTATTGGCCGGCGTACGTGGTTCCGAACGCAGTCCAGGCGAGTTTCGCACCAGTCAAAACTGGATCGGACCCGCTGGCTGCTTGCTAAAGGACGCGGATTTCGTTCCGCCGCCGCCCGCGGAAATGACAGCGGCCCTGCATGCCTTCGAAGGCTTCCTGCGAAACGAATCGTCGTTGCCCATCCTGCTGCATTGCGGACTGATGCACGCCCAATTCGAGACCATTCATCCGTTTCTCGACGGGAACGGTCGCGTAGGTCGCTTGCTGATCACGCTATTGCTGTGCGAGCGTGAAGTACTTCGGCTGCCGCTGTCGTATTTGAGCTATTACTTCAAAGCCCGCAGAGCCGAGTACTATGACCGTCTTACGGCAATTCGCAACGGCGGCGATTGGGAAGGATGGCTGAAATTCTTTCTGCAAGGCGTTTTTGAGGTGAGCCAAGGGGCTACTGAGACTTCAAGAGAAATCCTGGACCTTCGGGAAAAGCATCGCAATCTCATCGGCCAAAAACAGCGATCAAGCGCATTCGGCACACGGCTACTGGACTATCTGTTTCGACAGCCGATCGTGTCGGTGCGCATGGCGGAAGAACACTTGAACTGTTCGTACCTTACCGCTTCGAACCTAATTGATGAGATGGTCGAACTTGGCGTCCTGTCCGAGATCACCGGCCGCAAAAGAAACCGCCACTTTCGCTACGAAGCGTATTGGAGCCTGTTCGATCGTCAACTCTTGCGTTCCGAGCCATAAAGCCAAGAAATAAAAGAAGTGGCGGTGACGGCGCAGGCAATCTCGTGCGTCAGGAACAGCGGGTACACCTAAGTCCCATCCCCACGCTGCTTCGCCGCCGCCAGCGCCCCGTTTACGTGCGCCCCATGCTTTTCATCCGCGTCCGGCCGTAAGGGCGGGCCGATGAGGGCTTCGATGTCCGTGTCGAGGAGGATTTCGCGCCGTTCCAGTTCGAGTGCGATGCGATCGAGTTTGTCGCGGTGTTCTTCCAGCACGCTTTTGGCGCGATCGGCGGCCTGGTGTAGAAACCGGGCGACTTCTTCGTCGATGGTGTGCGCCGTTTGCTCGCTAAATTCCCGTTGCTCATGGAATTCCTTGCCGAGGAACGGGTTTTCTTCGCTGGAGCGATAAGCCACCGGGCCGAGGCGTTCGCTCATGCCCCAGTGCGTGACCATGCGGCGGGCCATTTGCGTGGCGCGCTTGAGGTCGTCTTCCGCGCCGGCGCTGTATTCGTCAAAGACCAGCTTCTCCGCCGCGCGGCCGCCCATCATGAACGAGAGGCGCGCGTGCAGTTCGCGTTCGCCGATGTTGTAACGATCTTCTTCCGGCAAGAGTTGCGTCACGCCCAGTGCGCGACCACGGGGCACGACGGTGACTTTATGCACGCGATCCGCGCCGGGGATGATCCAGGCCAGCAATGCGTGTCCCGCCTCGTGATAGGCGGTCATCAGCTTTTCCTTGCCGGACAGAATGTCCTCGCGCGTCGAGCCCATCATGACTTTGTCGCGGGCGTACTCGAAATCCTCCATCTCGACGTGGGCCTTGTCTTGCCGAGTGGCCCAGAGTGCGGCTTCGTTGACGAGATTGCGAATATCGGCGCCCGTCATGCCGACGGTGCCGGCGCCCAGGCGTTGGAGATCGACGTCGTCGGCGAGCGGCACTTCGCGCGAGTGAACCTTAAACAGCGCGATGCGCCCTTTGAGCGTTGGGCGATCGACCGTGATGTGGCGATCAAATCGACCGGGACGTAACAGCGCCGGGTCGAGCACGTCCGGGCGATTGGTGGCCGCGACGACGATCACCGTTTCGGTCGGCGTGAAGCCGTCCATCTCGCTGAGGATTTGGTTGAGCGTTTGTTCGCGCTCGTCATGCCCGCCGCCCAGCCCGGCGCCGCGAACACGGCCGACGGCGTCGATTTCGTCGATGAACAAGATACACGGCGCGGCGTCCTTGGCAGTCTTGAACATATCGCGGACCCGGCTGGCGCCGACGCCCACGAACATCTGGATGAACTCCGAACCGTTGATGGCGAAGAACGGCACGCCCGCCTCGCCAGCCACCGCCTTGGCGAGCAACGTCTTGCCAGTACCCGGCGGGCCCATCAGGAGCGTGCCCTTGGGGATGCGCGCCCCGAGTCGTTGAAACTTCGCCGGGTTCTTCAGGAACTCGACCAGCTCCTGCAGGTCGTTTTTCACGCCTTCCAGGCCGGCGACGTCCTCGAAGGTGGTGCGCTGCTTGCCTTCTTCATAGCGCCGTGCGGGGCTCTTGGAGAATCCCGAGAGAATGCCGCCCCCCACGATCTGATCGCGCGTTTTGCGGAGCAGAAACCAGAAGCCGCCGACGAGCAAGATCGTGAGCGCGATCGAAAACAGCATGAACGTCGTGTTGTCGTTCGTCGGCGTCACATACCGGTACGGCACGCCCTTCTCGTTCAGCTTTTTCTCCAGCACCTCGAGCGCCGTGATGTACGTCGTGACCTCGAAGACTTCCGGCAACACGGCCGGCGCTTCGCCGATCTTGGTCGGTTTTTCCGGGTTCGGATTCGCCGGGGGCGCCTTGAACTTGCCGACTAGCACGTTGCCGCGAATTTGCAGTTCAGCGACGTTGCCCTTATCCAGTTGATCCCAAAAGAATGAGTAGTCGATCTCGTTGCGCGCGCTGAACTGCGTAAACAGCAACGCGCCCAGGATCACGCTGATCAGCAAAAACGGGATCGCGCGCGCCAGCAAGGACGGCATCCGCGGGCCGTCGGCCGGCGGACGTGTTGGATTTTCCGGGCGTTGATTCTCCATCGTCTTCCTTTCGGTCCCCCAGCGCAGCTCCGACGGCCTGGCAGCCGTCGAGCGCTTGCCAGCCCAGGCGTTTGCCCATACGGCTGGCGTTCAACTTGGATGATGGGCGTCGCGCCAGTGCGAATATGGCAGTGGCAATGCACCGCCGACCTCGCCCCAAAACGGGCTTTGCCTGCCCTCGCCGAACGCCCAAGCTACTGCGGCATTCTAGCTTATTGCTCACCGGTTTTCGACCGGGGCGACGCGGAAGTCCCTGCTAGAGCCAGTAGTTACGCCGCGGTGGGGCGTTGGACACCGCCGCTGACGCCCGGGGCGGCGGCTCGATAGGATAGCGTCTATGCAACCAGACCTGTCGGCTGCCTCACATCCGCCTGCCGCCGCGCCAACGCGGCGCGGGGTGGTCATCGTCGTCCGCGAAGCGGAACGGTTCCTGGTCATCCGGCGATCCGAGTTCGTCGTCGCCCCGCGCAAGCACTGCTTTCCCGGCGGGCACATCGAAGCGGGCGAGAGTGAGGAAGAAGCGGTGATCCGCGAGTTCCGGGAGGAGCTCGGCGGCCACGTGCTGCCCCAAGAGCCGCTCTGGAAAAGCGTCTCGCCGCGCGGCGTCCAGCTTTCCTGGTGGTCGGCCAATTTGGCGGAGGCCAGCCAGCCTTTGAAACCCGATCCGGCCGAGGTCGAAGCGGCCTTCTGGTGCAGCCCGGCAGAGATGACGGCGTTGCCCGAGTTGCTCGATAGCAACCGGACGTTCCTGGAATACGTCCTAGCTGGCACGATTCGCTGGCGCGCTTCGCCGTGATTTGAGTGAACTACTCATTCGCGATGCGGCGCGAGCTGTGCACGAATTAGCCCCGATAGGGGCGAGAGATAGTAGCCAGGGGTGCGAACCCCTGGAATTCGCGGCAGTCGGGTGAAACGAGCCTCAACGGGGCGACACTTTCTCGGCCTCCTCGACTCTTGACCGACATTTCCCAGATGGGTTGAGCCGGGAACCGCTCCAAGCTGGGAATGTCGCCTATTTTGACAAGCTGCGTCCCCCTCGGCAAGATTGTGCGGGAT
>JAWXBP010000401.1 GCA_034440135.1 Planctomycetia bacterium | reverse complement strand
TCGCGATGTGCTTGCTCACTACGGTGCCGTCGCGTTGCCTTGCCGCGTGGCCGATCCAGATCGAAAGGGCAAGGTCGAACGCGGCGTGGGACATGCTAAAAACACTCCGCTCAAAGGGCTCCGCTTTGAGAGTCTGGAAGAGGCGCAGTCCTACCTGGACCGCTGGGAAGCCAACTGGGCTGACACACGCATCCACGGCACCACCAAGCGACAAGTCGCGGCCATGTTCGCCGAAGAGAAGCCAGCTCTGTTGCCGCTGCCGCTGGAGCCGTTCCGCCACTACCAGTTCGGTGACCGCCGAGTGAATCTCGACGGGTGCGTCGAAGTGGAAGCGGCCTATTACAGCGCCCCGCCGGGCTGGATCGGCCGGAGTGTCAAGGTGCAATGGGATGGCCGTGTGGTGCGCGTGCTTCATCCACACACAGGCGAACTCTTGCGCGAACACCTCCACCAACGGCGTGGTGACTACCGCATTCCCGAACAAGACAAGCCCGCCAAGACGCCTCGCTCGACCGAGCAACTATTGTCACGCTGTGGCAAGATCGGCGCGCACATCGGCACGCTGGCCGAGCAAATGTACCAGCGCGATGGCCCCGTCACCATTCGCCGCATTCTGGGCTTGACGGGCTTGGCGCGCAAACATGGCGCCGCCATCACCGATGACGCCTGCGCCGCCGCGTTGGAATGCGGCCTCCCCGCCAATCCCTATCAGTTCGTTCGCCGCTGGCTCGAGCGCCGGCCACAACTGACTCTTCGCCAAGTGGACCCCATCATCCGCCAACTGACTTTGTACCGCGATCTCATCGACCACAAAACCCAGGAGAACCAAGAATGAACCTCATTGAACTGCAACGCAGCTTGCGCCAACTCCGGCTCGGCGGCATAGCCGCTGTGCTGGAAACGCGCCTCCGGCAGGCGCAAGCCGAACCGATGGCGCCGATCGATCTACTGGCCACACTCGTCTCTGACGAACTTACCCGGCGCGCGGATCGGCTGTTGGATCGGCGGCGTAAACTCGCCGCCTTTCGCGATCGCGACAAGACGCTCGACAACTTCGATTTCACGTTCAATCCCAAGCTGAACCGAAGCCTGGTCTTCGACCTCGCCACCGGCGCTTTCATCGATCGCCGCGAGGACGCCTTGTTTCTTGGGCCAGGCGATCCTGCGACATTCTGCACCTCCTTACTACATAGCTGAAATCAATAGGCATTCATCCGTCGGTTTCAGGCCGACGGGCACTCAGTCTCCACTCACCCTCCAGCATCTTCCCCAATTTCAGCAAACATCGGCATGGATGGTCCATTAGCCGCAGTCAGGTTCCGTGGACGGCGCTTTGCACGGGCGACCTCTTGCACGACATCCTCCGACTCGATCGCCTCTATCGGAATCTCCCACGGTGCCCACGGCACGACTTGAGTAGCAGGTATCTTGTTTGATTCGATCTTTTGACGTGGAGCCAAGGCAGCGTTACAGGCGGGCAACTCATGATAGCTACGTACCGAGCGGACGCGACCTTCATTCCAGGTGTTACCTGTTCCGGTCTTCAGCCCCAGCCGATTTAGGGTCGCGGCGATCTGATCATCCGGAAACCTGCGGGACATCCGGCGCAGGACCTCAATCGTTTCCAGATTTGTGCAACGGCTGTGCCTGCCGGTGAGGTTCTTCTTCATGCGAAGCTCGGAGTGCCGACCGCCGGTCCAGTGAATCAGCAACACGATCTCACTGGCGGCGTCATCCACATCGGCGATGATCTCTTCGATCAAAATCCGGACGATCCGCTGCTTCAGGCGCATGTGTGTTGCCGGGGAGTTCCACGCCGCAGGCAGGTCCTGCGCCAAGCTGCAGAGCGTCTCTCTATCGGGAATCCGACTGGCATTGGCCGGCACTTCGTTGTCGCGCAATCGCTGTTCCACCTCTCCTACGGTGGAGAGCGCGGCATTCCAACGCGCCTCCAGTTCCCCCGCGACCAGACGGTTATCCGGATCGACGGCTTCATATCGTCGAGCTGCAAGGCGCGCTTCATAACGCGCTTGCTCCAGTTCCAATGACAGCGCGCGATGCCGTTGGCTTTGTTGTTCGGCAGCACGGGCCGCGACTTCCAATGCTGCCTCGATCGCGTTGCCTTCCACCGCCTTGAGGATCTCGGCCGCGACTTCTCGATCCGGTTTCAAGCCGCCGAACGAGATGCACCAGTCCGTTCCGTGATTGATCTGCGCCCCGCGGCAATGATACCGGGGCACCTCTCCGTGCGTGCCGCTGTAGGCTACGTGAAGCATCCTCCCGCACCGTCGGCAACGCAACAGGCCGGCTAATAAGCTTCGGCCTCCACGGCCGGCCTTCGGCTCCATTCGCGATTTCATGTGCGCGTTATCGGACAGCATCGCCTGATTACGTTCGAACTGCTCCCAAGAAATGTAACCGGCATGATGGTCGTGAATCAAGACCATCCATGTGTCACGCGACTTAAAATGCCCCTCGCTCTTTCGGGCGCGTCCATCGATGACCTTGGTTCGGGATTCCGTTTTGCCGAAGGCATAGGCGCCCGCGTACATCGGATTCCTGAGCATGTGCCAGATCGTGTTGTACACAGGCAGCTTCCAGGCGACGTCCTGTCCCGGCGTCTCCACGACCAAAGCGGGCAGATTCGTATTCTCGCCCCGAAACCACAGCAGCACTTGCCGGGCGCTGCCCAGTTCCACCATCTTGGTGAAGACCAGATGCACTGCCTCTTGCACACGACGGTCGGGATCGATCTCGACTTTGCCGTTGGGGGCCCATCGGAAACCGACTGGCAGTCGGAACTGAAGTTCCCCGCGGCGTGCTTTCTGGCGAATCGCTTCCAATGATCGTTGCCGCAGCAAGTTCAGCTCGAACTCGCTCATCGTACCTTTAAGCCCCAGCAAGAGCCGATCATTGAGGATGCCTGGATCGTAGACGCCATCTGGATCGATCACGAGGGCGCGTACCAAGCCGCAGAGCTCGATGAGATGATGCCAGTCTCGACCGTTACGGGCCAGGCGCGAAGCCTCAATGCAAAGCACGGCGCCAACCTGCCCCGTGCAGACTTCCGCAACCAGATGCTGGAATCCGGGGCGCTCCACTTGGCCGGATCCAGAGCGTCCAAGATCTTCGTCGATTATCTCGACCTGCTGGAAGCCAAGTTGGCGAGCGTGGTCGGCCAAACCATATTGCCGGCGCTGGCTCTCCTGGTTGTGAATCACCTGTCCGGGTGATGACTGACGAACATAGATGATGGCGCGCCGCTTCAAATGATCCGCCGATATTTTGGGATTCATACGTCTCCTCCCCGATCTGGCTTGGTTGGTTCAGCGGCCGCACTCAACAACAGGTCGGCCAGCGCGATTGTAAGCTCCCGTTGTTTGTCGTCAGGTAGTATCATCGGTTTGCTATCACACAACAGCAGATTCATCTGTGTGTTCACCGGCGTCTTTCTTGGTGTCATTTGTGGCCTCCCGTCGCATCCCTTTCAGTGATGCGTTACCGCGT
>JAWXBP010000400.1 GCA_034440135.1 Planctomycetia bacterium | reverse complement strand
GGTGAGCCGAAGGCTTGATCGAGGCGGTGGGCGCGGTTAACGAGGGAGCGGATCAGTCGAAACAGGCGGCGCGCGGGGCGCGGCGCGTGGTGCTGATCAGCGATTTGCAACAAGGGAGCCGGATCGAGGCGTTGACCGATTTCGAGTGGCCGCGCGACGTGGAATTGGAGTTGCAGACGGTCGCGGCCCAGGGAGGCAATGCAGCGGTCAGCTTACTGGGGGGCGAGGACTCGCCGAACGCGGCCGAAAGCGGCGACCTTCGCGTGCGCGTGACGAACGAAGCGGACTCGTCCGGTGAGACTTTTCAACTACGGTGGCGGGGGGAAACAGAGAACACGGCCGGATCCCCGATTGCGGTGTATGTGCCGCCGGGGGAATCTCGCGTAGTGCGGTTGCCGAAGCCAAGCGACCCGGCGCAACAGCGCCGCGTGGAATTACTGGGCGATACACAGCCGTTCGACAACACGCTATTCGTCGCCACGCGCCCGGTGGACGAGGTGGACGTGTTGTACGTCGGCGCCGAACGCGCTGATGACGCCACGCAAATGCGGTACTATGCGGAACGTGCGCTGGCCGAAGCGCCGGGGCGGAGCGTCAGCGTCAAGGCCGTTGGGCCCGACGGTGCGTTGCCGGAACTGCAACCGCGCAAGACGCCGCTTGTGGTACTAGGTGCGGAGCCAAGCGAATCGCAGCGGGCAGGATTGCGGGCGTACCTGGAAAGCGGCGGCACCGTCTTGTCCGTGTTAACCGCGGCGGGGGCGCACGAGACGCTCGCACTGTTATGCGGCTTACCGGCCGTCGAGTCGACCGAGGGCATTGTGTCGGACTATGCGATGCTCGGTCAAATCGATTGGCGGCATCCGCTGTTCGCGCCGCTGGCGGGAGCGCAGTACAACGACTTTACGAAGATTCGGTTTTGGAAGTATCGCCGGCTGGCGGCCAATGCATTTGGGGAGGTTCGCGTCGCGGCGGCGTTTGAGAACGGCGATCCGGCGGTGATGGAAAAGTCGGTTGGCAAGGGACGATTGGTCGTGTTGACCGCGGGTTGGCAACCGGGCGATAGCCAGTTGTCGCGGTCGTCGAAGTTCGTGCCATTGATGCAGTCGATGTTAGCACTCTACGACCCGGGGTTGTTCGAGGCGCGCAGCTATCTCGTAGGAGAACGCGTGCGTCTGCCGGCTCAGGTTGTTGGCGCAACCGAGTTCAATATTCAGCAGCCGAATGGCGAAACGGTTACGCTGCCCCCCGACGCTGAGGTTTTCACCGACACCGCGGAACCGGGCGTGTATGCGCTCGATCTGCCGTCAAGTCGGCAGTATTTTGCCGTGAATCTTGACCCGCGCGAAAGCCGCACTGCGCCGCTGCCCGTCGAGACACTGGAGCAATGGGGCGCACGGTTGACGAACGAAGAGCGCCGTGCGCAGCAAGCCGAGCAATCGCGTCAGTTGCGCGACGTGGAGCTCGAAGGGCGGCAGAAGCTTTGGCAGTGGCTCGTGGTGGCGGTGTTAGCGGTGTTAATCGCGGAAACCTGGCTGGCCGGGCGGCTGAGTCGTCCGAGCCTGAACCAAGCGGAGGGCTTGGCCTCATGAGAATCGAATTGTGGATGGCATTGGAACGCGTGGCGCGGCGGATTCGCGGCGCGCGGCTCTGGGGCGGCCTGACACTCTGCTGGTTGATGTGGGCGGCGCTCGCTGGGGGCGCGTATTGGTCGGTCACTGCGCCGCAGGGCTCGTCGGCTGCGAGCGATTCGATGTTGCTCGCGCTGGGCGTTGGCGCACTCGCCACGGCGCTCTTGTGTACGATTCGCGCATTGCGTTCGGCGCGTGATCCGCTCTGGGTGGCGCGACGGATCGAGGCACGCCATCCAGAATTGTCATCCGTGTTGATGGCCGCGACCGAGCAGGCCGCCTCGCCGCCGGGCCGCCTCGGATTTCTACAAACTCAAGTGATCAATCAGGCGTTGCAACATTGCCGGAGAAATCCTTGGGAGGAAATGATCTCGGCCTGGAAATTGATCGGACTGCAAATCGCGCATTTCAGTGCGCTCGCGGCGTTCTTGGTAGCCTTTAGTGCGTTGGCCGTGCATGCGCGCGCGGTGCGACCGACGGAAACCGTCGCGCAACCGGCGAAGTCGGAGCGCGCGGACTATGAAATTCAAGTCGAGCCCGGAAACACCGAGTTGGAGCGAGGTTCCTCGCTGTTGGTCGTGGCGAGGTTCGGGCGGCAGGTGCCGGCGGACGTGGCGCTGGTGACCGAGAATGCGTCGGCGGATTCCGCGACACGATCGATGTCGCGCAGTTTGGAAGACCCGGCGTTCGCGGGGCGCGTCGCGGAGGTGCCGGGGGATCTCGCTTACCATGTGACGTACGACGGACGCCGCAGTGAGACGTATCGCGTCACGGTGTTCGACTACCCAGCGGTGGAACGGGTCGATGCAATTTTGCGATATCCTGCGTTCACCGGGAAGGAGTCGCAGACGATCGAGGACATTCGCCACGTCACCGCGGTAGAAGGGACGGAGTTGACGCTGATCGCGCGGCTCAACAAGCCGGTGCGCGAGGCGCGATTCAAGGACGAGAAACTGGGCGATCTGACGCTGGTTGCCGATGCGGACGATCCGCGCGTCGTGCGAACCACGTTGACGCTGAAGGATTCGCGCCGACTCAGTTCCGAGTTGATCGATTCCGAGGGACGTCAGCAAAAGCAGGCCACGGACATTTCGATCAAGGTGCTACCAAACAAGCCAGCGACGATCACGATGAAGCGGCCGTCGGGGGATGCACAGGTCTCGCCGTTGGAGGAATTGGAACTCGCAGCAGAGTTAGCCGACGATTACGGCGTTTCACGGCGCGGCATTGAATACACGACGGCTGATGGCACAGCGCATGAATTGCAGTTAGGCGGCGACGAGTCGATCGCGAAGAAGGTCGAGGCGAGTCACCTGCTGGATTTCGAGAGTCTGCAGGCGGAACCCGATCAGCTCGTTTCGTTTTACTTTTGGGCGGAAGACATCGGGCCGGACGGTCAACCGCGGCGAACGCTGGGGGATATGTATTTCGCCGAGGTGCGGCCGTTCGAGGAGATTTTCCGCGAAGGCGAGGCGCCAAGCGGTGGCGAACAACAGCAACAGCAGCAGCAAGCGGGCGGCGCAATGCAGGCGGCGGAAGAACTCGTGGAGTTGCAAAAGCAGATTATCGCCGCGACGTGGAAGCTGATTCGCCGTGAGACCCGGGAGAAACCGAGCGAGGAATTCGCGGCGGACAGCCAATTGCTGGTCGAGTCGCAGCAACAGGCGATCGAGCAAGCGACCGCGGCGGCGCAAGAATTGACGGATCCGAAGTCGATGCAGGCGATGGAAGCCGCCGTGAAGGCAATGGGCGAGGCGTTTCAACGTTTGCAGGTCGCGCACGACAGCGCCGCGCCGGCAGAGCATAAGCCAGCGCTCGCGGCCGAACAGACGGCCTACCAGGCATTGCTACGATTGCGCGCGCGCGAATTCGAGGTGGTGCAGAGCAATTCGCCCCAGAGCGGAGGTCAAGCATCAGGCGGCGGGAATCGCTCGCAGCGGCAATTGAACGAATTGGAATTGTCGAACGACGAAAACCGGTATGAAAACCAGAGCGCAGCGCAAGCGCAGCAGGACCAGCGCCAAGCGCAGCAGCACGAGACGCGAGAGGTGCTGAATCGGCTCAAGGAATTGGCGGAACGTCAGACCGATCTCAACGAAAGATTGCGCGAATTGCAATCCGCGCTGCAGGCGGCCGAGACCGAGGAGCAGCGGGCCGAAATCGAGCGGCAGCTCAAACGGCTCCGAGAGCAACAACAAGAAATCCTGCGCGATACCGACACGTTGCAGGAGCGATTGGAACAGGAACAGAACCGAGACCGAATGGCCGAGACACGCGAGCAGTTGCAACAGACGCGCGAAAACGTCCGTGATGCGTCGGAGGCGCTGGAGCAAGGACAACTTTCGGAAGCGCTCACCGAAGGGACGCGGGCGGGAAACGAATTGAACGAGCTGCGCGATCAGGTCCGGGAGAATTCTTCGGAACAATTCACCGAGGAAATGACCGAGATGCGGAACGAGGCGCGGGAGTTGGAGGAACGCCAGCAGAAGCTCGCCGAACAACTCGACGCCATGAATCGGCGCGAGGAACAACCGTCGTTGCGCGACAACGGCGAACGGGCCGGAGCGCGCGAGAATGTTCAACAGCAACGCGAGCAATTGGAAAATCTGTTGGAACGGATGCGGAACACGGTGCAAGCAGCGGAACCGACGGAGCCGTTGTTGGCGCAAGAGTTATATGAGACCGTGCAGGACGCGGCGGAGCGTCGCCTGGACGAAGCGCTCGAAGTGACCGATCGACTGGTCGAGGCCGGCATTCCGCGCGAGGCGCGGCAAGTCGCCGATCAGGCCGGCGAGGGAATTCGGCAGCTGCGCGCAGGCGTCGAGCGGGCCGCGGAGAACGTGCTGCCCAATGAGGCGGAAGCGCTTCGGCGCGCCGAGCAACAGTTGGATCGCTTGGCTGAGGAGTTGAATCGCGAGATGCAGTCGGCGCCCGGCGAGTCGCCAAGTGCCGCGCCCACGGATCCGAACGCTGCCCCGGCGCAGGATCCATCGACTCGAACGCCGGGCGAGAACAGCGAGGGCGAGGAGCCGGGCCGGTCGCCGTCGGAAACGCCTGGAGAAGACGGCGCTCCGAATGGTCAGCAACAAGGCCAAGGCGAACAACCACAACCACAGCAGGGTGACGGACCGCCTGGCGAACAACCTGGACAACAGCCTGGAAATAGTGCACCGTCGGAATCACCTTCCGGTCGAGCGGGCCAGAACAGCGAAGGTGAACCGAGCGCTGCTCCTGGTTCGAATCCCGGCGGCGAACCGAGTGAGAATGCGCAGGGCCAGCAGCCTGGCGGCGGCGGCGGTGAAAGTCAACAGGCGAGCTTCGACCAGTTCTTGGAAGGGATCGAAGGCGGTCCCAGCGGTCCTGGCGGACCGATCACCGGCGAAGGATATCGCGACTGGGCGGATGGCATGCGCGAGGTAGAAGAGTTGATCGAAGATCCTGATCTACGCGCCGAGGCGGCCCGGATTCGCGATCGCGTGCGTGGCGAACGTGAAGAATACAAACGCCATTCGCAGGAACCAGACCCGAAGAAGTTGCAGGAGTTGATCGCCGAACCACTGATGGAGTTGCGCGTACGAATTCGCGAGGAGATTCGCAAACGGGAATCGCCCGACGCCTTGGCGCCGATTGACCGCGACCCCGTGCCGCCGCAGTTCAGCGAAGGGGTGCGGCGCTACTACGAGCGATTGGGGAGCGGCGAATGATCGTGGCGGCGCTCGTCTGGGGATCGCCCGATTGGCTGGCGGGGGCGTTGGCGCTGTGCGTCGCCGCCGCCGTGGTGTTGTTGCTGGCCTATTGGCGGGCGCCGTCGTCCCGCGGGCTACGGCTCGCGGCCGGCTCGCTTAAGGCCGTGGCGATTGTAGCGCTCGGGCTATGTTTGTTGGAGCCGCTGTTGACGGGCACGAAGCCGCGGCGCGGCGCGAACACGTTTGTGTTGCTGGCGGATAACAGCCAGAGCATGCGGATCGGCGACGGTTCGCCGGCGCGGCCGAGAGCCGATCTGCTGCGCGAACAATTGACCGGCGACGCGTCGTGGAAATCGCGGCTGGGGCAGGATTTTGACGTACGCAATTACGTTTTCGATTCGCACATGCGCGCCGTGGCCGGTTTCAATGCGCTGGATTTTGATGGCGAGAGCAGTGCGCTCCAATCGTCTTTGACGACGGTCGCCAAACGATTTCGCGGCTTGCCACTAGCGGGCGTATTGTTGTTCACTGACGGCAACGGGACGGATCTGACGGACGTGGATTGGTCCGAACTGCCGCCCGTGTTTCCGGTGTTGCCGAAGGCGGATGCAGCGCCGCGCGATGTGAATCTGCAATCGTTGGCGGCGAGCCAGACCAATTTCGAATCCGCGCCGGTGCTGGTACGCGCGGATGTCAGCGGTGCGGGCGTGCCGGGGCAGGAAGTCGCGGCAGTGTTGATCGACGAAAGCGGCCGCGAAGTTGAACGGCAACGGGCGAGTCTCGGCGAGGACGGCAAACCCACGGCGTTTCGCTTTCAATTGCGGCCGGACAAACCGGGCGTCAGTTTCTATACGGTGCAGGCTTCTCTATCGAGCGAAGCGGGCGAGGCGCTCCAGCCGGAAGTGGAACGCACGACGTCAGAGCAAACGCTCGCGAACAACAGTCGAATTTTCGTCGTGGATCGCGGCGGCGGGCCGTATCGCGTGCTGTACGTCTCGGGGCGGCCGAATTGGGAGTTCAAGTTTCTTCGCCGCGCTGTGCATGAGGACGATCAAGTCAACCTGGTCGGCTTGATTCGCATTGCGAAGCGGCAGCCGAAGTTCGGTTTTCGCGACGCGCGGGCGCGGCGAGATAATCAACTATTCGAAGGCTTCGACAATCCGGAAGTGGATACGGCGGAGCGCCATGACGAACCGGTGCTGATTCGGCTGGGGCTCGAAGAGGATGACAAGGAAGGGGTCGAGTTGCGCGTCGGCTTTCCCAAAGCGGCCGACGAGTTGTATCGCTATGACGCGATCGTTCTCGACGACATTGAAGCCGAGTTCTTCACGCAGGATCAGTTGACGTTGCTGCGCAGCTTTGTCAGCCAGCGCGGCGGCGGGTTATTGATGATGGGCGGGCCGGATTCGTTCACCGCGGGCAAGTACGATCGCACGCCGGTCGGCGAATTGCTGCCGGTGTATCTCGATCACGGACAGGACGGCGCGAGCCCGTTGGACGGGGAGTATCGCTTGGCGCTGACGCGCGAAGGCTGGTTGCAACCGTGGGTGCGAACCCGCGAGACCGAGGACGCGGAGCGGCAGCGATTATTGGCGATGCCGGCGTTTCGCAGTATAAGCGGCGCGCGGGCGATCAAGCCGGGGGCGAGCGTACTGGCCGAAGTGAGTGATGGTGAAGCGACTTATCCAGCGCTCGTCGCGCAGCGCTTCGGCAAAGGCCGAGCCGGCGCGATGTTGCTGGGAGATTATTGGCGGTGGAACTTACAGCGTGAGCAGCCGGAGGAGGATGATTTCGACCGGGCCTGGCGTCAGACGGTGCGGTGGTTGGTGAGCGACGTGCCGAAGCGCGTGGAAGTCGAAACACAGCGCAAAAAGGAGAGCGCCTCGCCGGCAACCGAGATCGCGGTGCGCGTGCGTGACGCCGAGTTTTTGCCGCTCGACAACGCACAGGTCTCGATTTGCATCACGGGACCAGACGGCAAACCGATCACGCTGGCGGGCGAACCGGACGATCGCGAACCAGGGTTGTACAGCACGACCTACGTGGCGCGCGAGCCGGGGGCGTATCGCGCGACCGTGACCGCCAACGCGCCGGATGGGAGCGAAATCGCCAAGCGCGAAGCCGGCTGGACCGCGCAACCTGCGGCCGAGGAATTTGCACGCCTCGCGCCGAATCGCGAATTGCTGGCGACGATCGCAGCCAAGACCGGCGGCGAGATCGTCGAGGTTGACGGGCTGTCGGCGTTCGTCTCCGGACTCTCCCGACGTAAAGCGCCAGTGACGGAGCCGTGGGTTTATCCGCTCTGGCAGCATCCGCTGTATTTTTTGACGGCGATACTGTGCCTAGCGGGCGAATGGGGTTTGCGCCGTTGGCATGGGTTGGCATGAGCAATCAAAACGGACATCGCATGAACCCATTTCGAGCCGCAATGCCAAGGGCCCACGCGAAATCCTTCACACTAGCCCGTAGCGCCAGCGAGGGAGAGGTGACGCTGGCTACCACTTCGGCCGGAAACCCTCGGGCAACGTCGCCTCCCCCGCGCTGGCGCGTCGGGCTAGTGTCGCTGGCGCTGTGTTTACAATTGGCCGCTGTTGCCCATGCAGAGTCACCCCGCGCAGATGTCGTTGTCGTGGTTGGCGCCGCCGGCACGCCGGAATACTCGCAGGACTTCACCCAGTCGGCGGAGTTGTGGCGCGTCGCCGCAGAGCAAGGTCAGGCCACGGTGGAGACGATTGGCGTCGCGGAGTCCGCCACGACCGACAAAGAGGCGTTGCACGCAACATTGGAGCGATTGGTTCCGGTGGAGGACCGCGGCCCGTTGTGGATCGTGCTCTTGGGGCACGGGACCTTCAGCGGGAATGTCGCGAAATTCAATCTGCGCGGGCCCGACGTGAGCGCTGTGGAACTTGGCGGATGGCTGGAGTCGGCGAAGCGACCGTTGGCGATCATCAACTGCACGTCGGCGAGCGGGCCGTTTATCAATGCGCTGTCAGACGAGAATCGCGTGGTGATCACGGCGACGAAGAGCGGCGACGAAACCAATTACGCGCGCTTCGGCACTTACCTCGCACAGGCGATCGGCGACGCAAGCGCGGACTTGGACAAGGACGGGCAGGTGTCGTTGTTGGAGGGATTCCTGATTGGCAGCGGACGTGTGGCGGAGTTCTATCGCGCGGACGCCCGGCTGGCGACGGAACATGCGTTGCTGGACGACAACGGCGACAAACTCGGTATGCCGGGGGATTGGTTCGCCGGCGTGCGCGCGACGAAGCGCGCCGAGGACGGTGCGGCGCTCGACGGAATGCGGGCGCACCAGTTGATCCTCATTCCGAGCTCGAGCGAACGGAAATTGCCGGAGGAATTGCGCCAGCGGCGCGACGAGTTGGAAGTAGCAATCGAAACGCTGCGAGATGAGAAAGCGAAGCTGACAGAGGACGATTACTACGCCAAGCTCGAACCGCTGATGCTGGAATTAGGGCGAATTTATCAGGCGGGCCAGTCCTCAGCGTCAACGGAGTGAATACATCGATTCGCTTAGCTCGCTAGGATGTGAGGGAAGTCTGCTGAGAGTTTGATCACTTTGCGCAACTCCCGCTCGCTGGCGCTACGCTCTAGCCGTCGAAGCGGATTTCCAACACTTCGAAGCGCATCGTGCCGCGCGGAACCGGGATCTCGACTTTGTCGCCGACCTTTTTGCCGAGCAACCCTTGTCCCAGCGGGCTGGTAATGAGATACCGGCCGTGGTCGTAGTCCTCTTCGCCGGCGCCAACCAAGGTGATGGTCTCTTGCTCGTCGAGGTCCAAGTCGTTCAGTACGACCGTAGCGCCGAACACCACCTCGCCCCGCGGCAAGTTGGACATGTCGATGATCTGGGCGCGGGCTAGTTTGTCGCGAAGCATGTTAATCTTCGCTTGCAAGAACCCCTGCGTTTCCCGGGCGCCATGGTATTCGGCGTTTTCCGAGAGATCGCCTTCGCTGCGCGCACTGGCGACCCGCTCCGAGGCCTTCGGCATTTCCACCGAGTCGAGATGGTCGACCTCCGCCTTGAGCTTTTCATAGCCCGCTCGGGTCATCGGAATTCGGTCCATCGTGGCGCCTTTCACTACGCGACAAAAAAGAACGCGACCCCACCCCGAAGTGGCTGGCCGCGTTCACCGCCCCGGTATTCTGGCCCATGGGGAGGACAGTGTAAAGAGTGGGCGGGGCGGGGT
>JAWXBP010000399.1 GCA_034440135.1 Planctomycetia bacterium | reverse complement strand
ACTCCATGACGCTCACACCTGTCGGGCGTGTGCTCCGACGATCGTCACAACCGGAAGACCGCCCCGCCCTGTTCGCGGCGCAGTTCGCACTGTCGCACGGCTGCTGGCTCATAGCCTACCCGGTAGCCGGCTTCGTCAGCGCAAACGCAGGGATCGACGAAGCGTTCATCGCCCTTGCAGGCATTTGCGCCGCCGGCGCTTTCGTGGCGACGCTTCTATGGCCCGCTCACGAAGCCGAACGGATCGTGCATCACCACAATGATCTGCCCGTTGATCATCCGCACATCGTCAACACGGGCGGGCCGCACGGTCACGAGTACGTCATTGACGACCTGCATCCGCGCTGGCCCAAGGATCATGCATGAGCCTTCGGGCGTTCACATCACACGGCGCACAGCGACATAGTCACCGCGAACACGCAGCGTGATGGTGGCGGGCTTCCCTGAGCGATTGCGCCAGAACCAGCCATGCATTCCCGTGAATGCCGCCTTCAGTTCTCCGCTCGCCTGCGCCGTCGAGCCGCGTTCATAGCGGTGATAATCGATCCCAGGCGCATCGGCGTGCAGATCGAAGTTCACCGCCGCGCCGTCGGTCGACCATTCATATGTCACGGTTTTGCCTCCCGCCGGGCCATCAACGCCAAGGCCGACATAATCCGACGGACGGCGGAGCCGCTCAACACCTGCCCTTCCCGCCTGCCCGCACCATCAGGCGGGAGATCGCCGGAACCGGTCAACGCCATATTCAGACTACGACGCGATCACCAACCACCGCCTCCGCCGCCGCCTCCGCCGCCGCCGGACGAGCCCCCGCCACCGGAGCCAGACGATCCAGAGCTTTGCGGCATGGCGCTGACAACGCCGGAATTCATATTGGCGATAAGGGCACCAGAGACGGCCCCCAATGCACGCGAACCGGTGAACTGGCCGCTACTCCAGCCCGGGTTATAGCGCCCCGCCTCTTGCGGCAGCACGTGCTCAAAATACTTCGTCCACGGAGCTTCGACGCCAAGCGCAACGGCGTATGGCAAAAAGCGCTCGTAGCGTTCCTTGGTCATCATCGGCGGCTGTTGGCTGCCGGGCGTGGCGGCGTTGAGTTGCAGCTTCTCGGCCGTTTGCATGTAAAGGCGGAAGCCTTCGATCTCGGTGCGCACCTCTTGCCCCTTCACGGTCGGCGCCGGCATCAAGTACAGGAAGACCATGTTGAGTGCTGCGAGTGCGACGATGGCGAGCGTGTGCCAGAGCGTCCAATTGACGACTTGCGTGGCGGCAATCGCGAACGCGATCACCGACACCACGAGCGCAACCATCGTGTAGCCGACGTTCCAGCGAAAATACGTACTACCGTATTTTCGACCAAGCTTTTCCTTGAATGCCGCATAGGCGGCGGTGAAGCTAGAATCATACTGGCCACCAAGCGTTCTCGTATCGTCGCCGCCGAAGATGGCGCGTTCGAGAGCCAAGTCTTCCTCCGGGATGTCGTGGGAATCCGGCGCGGCCGGCACGCGTGCGAGATGCGTTTCCTTCTTCTCTGATGCGTCGATAGTGAGACGGCCCTTGATGGCGAGATTCATGAGCGTCGCGATGAGCGCACGATTGTCGCTGAGCGCGCGGTGATAGATGCGGTGCACCGCGGCAGGTGAAAGCCCGCGCGGGGCCTCGTAGCGCGGAAAGACGGGGCTCTTCGCCGGATCGCGCCCGACGCGGTCCCAGCTGCGATAGAGGAAGAGGAACAAACCGCCCAGCGAAGTGGCGAGGATCGCCAACGCGCCGTTGCGTTGCCACCAGAGCGCGCCTTGATCGGCAGCGGACGGTGGATCGATCAAGCCCTTCTCGAACCCAACCGCGACGGTGAGCCCCTCGCCCGGTTGCAGTGGCCGTGTGGTTTCGAAGATGTGGCGATCCCCTTGCGCCTCATATCTGAATGCGCTGCCGGCTTCGCCAGCCTTGCCGGTATAGGCGGCGCTCTGGGTGACGACGGCGCCAGGCGGGAGTTGAATGACGGCGCGTGCTTGGGCGATAGGAAACGCCCAATAACTGCCGGTCGCGTTCCAATAAACCTCGTCATAGGACTCGAAGTAACGGACTTGGTTGGAGACGCGGTAGCGCAGCTCGTAGACATGCTCGCCGTTCTCGATATAGACGTCCGGATCGCCGATGCGGATGCGATAGGCATTGCCTTCCGTCTCGGTCTCGTATTTCTCTTCGCCTCCATCGCGAGTGACGCTGAGGATGCGATAACCAAATTCGTAGCGCTCGCCTTGGCCTTCGAAGAAACGCGGCAAGTCGCGGAAAATGCCCCGCTGGATCTGGTTTCCTTCGGCGGTGACGTTGAGTGTTTCGGTGATGGTGACATCGCCGCTGGTTTCGAGCTCGACGAGCACATCGAAGCGATTGATCTGTTCGGCGGCGAAGGCAGGACCGGCCAAGACGAACGCTATCAGCGCCAGGAAGAATGCGCGCAAGCTCATTGCCCGATGCCCGTCGTGACCCCGGGGACAGCGCGGTCGGCATCGTTGGCTATCTCGAAGTAGCTCCGCTTGCCGACGCCGAAGAGGCCGGCGACGACATTGGCTGGGAACGTCTCGACCAAAGTGTTCAGCTCGCGCACAGCGCCATTATAGAAGCGTCGCGCCATTTCAACTTTGTCCTCAGTGTCGGCGAGTTGCTTTTGCAGGTCGAGGAAATTCCCGCTGGCCTTGAGGTCAGGATAGCCTTCGGCCAACGCCACAAGCCGCCCGATCGGCCGTGAGAGTTCGCTTTCGGCAACGCCGCGTTTGGTGGGGTCGTCGCCAGCGGCGAGCGCTGCGCTTCGCTTCTCGGCAATGTCGGCGAAGAGTTGGCGTTCGTGGGCGGCATAACCCTGCACGGTGGAAACGAGCTGCGGGATGAGGTCGGCGCGGCGCTTCAACTGCACGTCGATGTCGGACCAACCATTGTGCGCCATCTGCCGCTTCGCGATCAGCGCGTTGAAGACGACGATGGTGCTGACGACGATCACGACCGCGATCGCGATCACGATCGCAAGAATGGTCATAGTGTCCATGATCCCTCCAGGCGGCCACAGTTAAGCGAGATGGGAGGAAATGGAAATCCGGGACGATCGCGGAAACGGCCTTTCCCCGAGAAGCGGGGTGTCGCCGACGGCGGACTCTCGGCGCGAGATGGATGTCACTGACCCAGACGGATCATGTTGCCGAATGTCGCGAATGGGCCAATCATCGCCGAGGCCACCATATTGTGACGGACGGCGAGGTCGCTCAATTGCGGTCACTCACGACCGCCCCGCTGATCCGGCTGGAGATCGCCGAAATGCGACACTGGAGAAAATTCAGTTGCTAGCCACCTGCCGGGCGTAGTCGTCGGCGTCGTACCAGCCGCGTGACCCTGTCACCTTAAGATTGCCGTCGACGTCCCATTCTTCCCAGCCCACGACCTTCAAAGGCCTCTTCGTTTCTGCGTGCGTACCCGTGAACGTCCAAAGATAGAGAACGTGATCACCAGCACATCGTACCCCGTCGCAAACGAGGGACAGGTCCGGCACGTCGGCAAAGAAGCCAGCGGCCATTTCCGCTACTCCGGCTCGACCGGT
>JAWXBP010000398.1 GCA_034440135.1 Planctomycetia bacterium | reverse complement strand
TTGGCGAATCGACAGTTCGGCGCCGCTGGCCCGCATTCCGGCATCGTGCTCATCACGGCCGGCGGCGATAAGATCGGTCAGAGCGGCGCCAAGTACACGCGCCAACAAGTGCTGGAAGGTTATTACAAACGCCGCATCCCAGTGCATATTGTGGCGGTTGGCGCGTCGAGTGGAACCAAGGACGCTAATTGGAGCGACCTGCAGTTGATCGCGCGACGTTCCCAGGGCAGCTTTCAGCCAGTGACCTCGTCAAGCGATTTGCAGGACGCCGTCAAATTGGCCGTCAACGCCATCGTCCAAGGCGACGAACTGCCGGGCAGCGTCGATATCCCCCGCCAGGCGGAATCCCTGCCGCGCCCCGCCATGGCTACGCCGATTGGCGACACGCGCTCCTCGGGCCCGCCGCGGAACGCCGTGGTCGAAGGCGTCGTCCTGTACTATGGACGCCCGTTGCCGAAGGCCCGGGTCACCATCGAGGGATTGGCCGCTCCGGCCGCCGTGGCCGATTCCACCGGCGAGTTTCGCTTCAACAACGTCCCGCCAGGGCGTTACGAAGTGCATGTTATCGGCTCGGCCCACCATCAGCCCTATAGCGGCAAGTCCACGTTGATCGTACCGGAAAGTGGCGATGAACCGCTGTTCATGGAATTCGATCTTAACTAGCTCAGCCCGTTAGACTGGTTGCCAACAGCGTCCGGAGCAGGCCCGCAACCGAAGCGGCGCGCTCCGGACGCCTTTGTTTTTGCGCGGTGCTTGCGCCTTTTTCTTGGAATTCTTGGCCGTACCGGTAACACTTCCGGCCTTCTCGCGCCATTCCCTGTTGACGGACTCCGCGCGGCGACCTCCCGGCGCCCAGGTGATCCGCGCTGATGCCTGTTTCGCCGCGCCGCGCGCTTGTGGACAGGCGGGGTGACACGCCATAATCGGGAGTTGCGCCCGCTCCTTCCGTGGTCGCGACGGGCCGCCGTTTATTGAATCTCAGGACTCCGCCTCATGCGACTCCAAGTGGGTCAACGTGTGCTGCATTTCGTGTTGGAGCGCAAGCTCGGCGAAGGCGGCTTCGGCGAGGTCTGGCTCGCCAAGGCCGGCATGGCCCACACTGCGCTGAAGTTTGTCAGCGTGGCTGGCGAAGACCTGGAAAAAGGCCGCAAAGAGTACAACCGGATTCGCTGGGGCATCGAGAAAGGCCTCTTCAACCACGACCGCCTCATTAAGATGAACGGCGTCTGGTTGCTCAACGAGCAGATGGAGGACATTCCGGACGCAGTGCTGGAATCGGCGCTCGGCGGCCGGACGATGGAGCTCAAGGAAGCCGTCGTCGAACCGGACACCTTGCTCATCCAAATGGATCTCGGTCAGGAAAGCCTGGCCTCGCTGCTCAAACGCTCTCGTAAGGACGCGCGTGAGGGAGAACTCAAAGGCGTGCCGACCGAGCGTCTGCTGCCATTTATTTGGCAGGCGGCGGAGGGGATCGATTTCCTCAATACTCCGCGAACCGGCTACGACGGTCAGCCGGTTTCCGCGGTGTATCACTGCGACATCAAGCCGGAAAACTTGCTGTTGATGGACGACGGCAAGGTGAAGATCTGCGACTACGGCGTCGCCCGCATCGAAGGAAAAGCCAAAACGCGTTCGCCCAACGCGCTCTCGTTAGCGCATGCTTCGCCGGAGTTGGTCGACGATCAGCCTTGCGCGCAGTCGGATCAATACTCGTTGGCGATCACCTATGTTCAGCTGCGCACGGGCCGGCTGCCGTTCAAACCCGATGTCATCACCGGCACCTGGCGCACGGTAATGCGCGCCGTCGCCAGGGGCGACCTGGATCTCAACATCCTTGTCGATCCGGCAGAGCGCGCGGTGATCAAACGCGCCACGTCGTTGAACCCGACGAAGCGCTATCCGACCGCAATGGAGATGTCGGAAGCGTTATGGCGCGCCGTCAGTCCGGAAACGGTGCCCACCGGGCGGATTCCGCGACCCCCAGCACGTTCGTCCTGGAAATTCGGTTTGACCGCCGTCGCCGCAGTAGCGTTGATCGCGTTCGGCATTTGGTTTATGCGCAGGGACGGCGACTCGCCAGTGCCGGCTCCCGTTTCCGAGGACATCAATAACAAGCGCGGCGTGTTGCGGCAGCTCGTTCAGGACAGTACCGACTCGCCTCTCGAAGAATTGGAAGCATTCGACGCTCTGGAAGACGCCATCAAGTCCGCTAACGGCAGTTTCAATGTGTCGGACGGCAATGACCTGGCAAAAGTGTTGGAACGCCTCCTGGTTGCTGTCACGAGCAAGCTTGACGCGTCAAAGCTCACCGACGCAGAGCAGAACGATCTCGCGGCGAGCATTCAGCTCGCACAGAGATACGCGTCCCACAAGCAACTCCCGAGTGACAGCAGTTCATACGTCAACCGCTTCCGATTGGCCGGCGCGCGTTTGGAAATGCACAAGCAGTGGCCGCAACCTGAGGCGACGCCCCAATTGACGCTCCGGCTCTTCAATGGCGGCGATCCGATGCCGTCGGATCAGAATTGGACCAAACCGGAACTCGGTAGTCTGGCCGTGCTGGAGGCGTTGGAGCGTTGGCCCAGTGGCAATCAAACGCTGGATGTAAAGGACGTGAATGCCCTGATCGCCGTGATGGAGAAGGCGAAATCGGTCAAGAACTCCGCGGGGGCCGAGCAGGTTCGCTTTGAGGCACTCTGGAAAAAAGCGACGTCAGACGCCGCAGCGCTACTTGGACAGAATGGTTCGGAGTTGTCCGATGATTTGAAGAGACTCGCGAACCTATTCGAATTGTTCAACGTTCAGCGCCTCCTGACCGAAACCATGAGGCCGTTGAAGGCCGACAATGCCGCCGAAGTGAAGGAGCAGCTGCGGGAGCTGAACGAGAAAGCTCAGGATGAATCCCAAAAGCATGCGATCCGATGGGCCAACTCGCTCGTGGAACTTTTTGGCGACGCAGCTCGCGCGGAACTCGAAGTCCTTAAGAGCGGACTTCCAACCGCGACGCCGGAAGAACGGGCAATGCTTGCGGAGGTATTTGCCAAGCGTTTCGTCTCAAAGGCGGTGAACACTGAGGATCTGCCGCTTCTCGCCCTCGCGGCTGAAATCGCCAAGGAATTCGAGCCGTCGCTCCAGGCGAAACTCGTCGCGCAGCGCGTCGCTACGCGGTTGATGTTGCCGGAAAATGAAGGCAATTCCTGGCCGCAATGGTCGGCAGACGTTGAATTGGCGAACGAACTAGCCAAGGCCGCCGGCGCCGCGATTGACGGTGATGACAACTGGGTCGGCTACCTGCTCCTTCGATTGGCTCATGCGGAGTTGGCTGCGTTTGCCGCAGCGCCCACGTCCGCCAAGATCGACGCGGCGCGCACAGAGCTCGGAAGTATCAAAGCACAAGAATTGGGAGTCGCGGAGTTCGACAAGCAGTTTCGCGGCTATCGCAAGTATGTTGAAGCGGTGCTCGCCGCGACAAATCGGGCTACGGCGATCGCAGACCTGTATGGCGGCCCCGCGGACGGCATTCCCGCCTTGCTGTGGCCGACGAGGCGCGATCTGGCCGCGAGCATCTTAGTAGACGGCGCGCATGAGTTGCGCTTGCAGCCTGTCGAAGACCTAAGCCAGCCGCCGTTTCGCACCGAAGACGCCGAGAAGGCGAATCGCTTCATCCGTTGCATTGAACAACTTCAGCCCGGTGCGCCATCACCGGAATTGACGTCGCTCAAATTGCTGTTGGAAATCAGTAAACCCGATCTTATCCCCGAGGCAGTGATCGAGTTATTGGATTCGGCCTTGCCTGCGCAAGCCGAACAGGACAACGCTGACATCGCCCCATTGCTGATTGCCAGCGCGGTGGCGCATGCGGAGCTGCATCAAAAGAATTCCGCAGGGCCCGGCGCGGCAACCGCGGACGCCAAGGCTGCCGTGGAGCATTTCGCGCGCGCTTTCCATATTTATGACGCCTGGACCGCCAGGCGACCGGAAGATTTGGCGCGAATGAATGACCGCATTTTCCCCAGCGCGCGCAGCGTTTTGCAGCCCTATGTTCGTCTCGACAACCTGCCCGCCGACACGAAGTTGAAATCCGCTGTATCGCAGGTGGCCGCCACTTTGGGGCGCGCCTATATGACCCTCAGCAATGAGCGAATGTTGTCGCAACCCAATGAAGTGACATCGCGCGCCATCGCGGATTTGCTGCGCGTCGCGAACACGCTGTCGGCCGAACCACAGCAGGAATTGCTGAAGCTCGAGGGCGCCTGGCTGCGCGAGATGATGGTCCGCGGCGAAGGGGGCGTGCGAACTCGACTCGTGGAATTGAAGAAACTCGTCACGGGAGACGACCCCGAGAGCCTCGCCCTCCGTGGCATTGCGACGTTTGTCGAATACCGTCAGCAATCCGAGTGGCCGGGGCGCAAGAAAACTCTGGAGGAGTCGTTAACGCTATTCGATCAGGCGATCGGCGACTCGCCCATGGTAACGCTGCAGAATGCGCGCTATTTCCTGGACCGCGGCGGCGTCAATTTGCAGTTGGCGTACGTGCAGTATAAGGGGAAATCCGAACTGGGCGCCTCGGCTAAGTCGGTCAAGGATTACTTGGACGACGCAATCTCGGATGCGGACAAGGTGCTGGATGCAAATCAAATGTCCGAGCAACGGCTGATCGAAGCCTGCAACTTGAAGGGTAACGCCAGCGAAGACATGTACTTTTACGCGGCTGACGTTGGTGGCGATCGCATCAGCTTCCATCACATCAATGCGAAATCCGCGTTTGAAAGAGCAAATTCACTCGATTCATTTTCTCCTGACGCGGTTTTCAATCTCGCGCGATGCATTTATCGGTATGGTCGTGCGCAGCGACTCCACCAGGGCGCCGAGGAGTTTGACGACTTCAAAGTCCGTCGTGCGCTGGAAGACGCTAACGTGGCCATGAAGGAAGCCGTCAGGCTTTGGGCTGCTGCGAAAACCGAAAAGAGAGCGGAGGCGCTCTATTGGCATGGAGAAATCCTGGACGAATTGGCCAACGTGGTCCAAGGTAATGAGTCCATCGAAATGCAAGGGCAAGCCGATGAGCGCTTTGGCGAAGCTGCCGCGCTTGCCCGTGAACTTGGAGATCCTCGATGGTCGAGCTATCAATTTAAATGGGCTCGGATAGCGCTTGACCAAAAAAAGCGAGATCTCGCGAAATCTCGCGTGCAGGAAATCATCAACGCTTACACGGCGTCGGTGGAACCACCGGCGGGCGTGGTTCGTAAGGTCGACAAATCAGGGATGGCGGACGCGGTTTACATGTTGATCCGCCTCCAACCGACCGTCAAAGACGCTCGGGATGTTCTCAACAAATATGCGCCGACGTTTGACGGCCAGAGTCCTGTCGATCTGGCGTGCGAAGCGCGAATCCGCTTGGCGTTCGCAAACAGCCTCATTTCCAAGCCCGAACTTCATCCCGAGATGGAATCGGAAGCCACGCGAGTACTCGCTCTTACGGAACCGCCGAAGAATTACAACATGCGAGAAGTCTATCGGTCGCAGGCGAATAACTTGCTGGGACGGGCCTCGTGGATGAGCATCAAGCCAACGGACACGGACGTGCGGCAGGTCCAGCAGGCGACGCGCGCGGCGGATTTTCTTGAGGCCGGCATGAAAGATGTTGCCGCGCAAACCGACAGCGATTCGCAGGAAATCTGGATCTTCAACGCTTTTTTCTATAAGGACGCCGCCGCCCGCGTGGCGCTCAAAGCCACGGACAATGCCACGCGGACAAAGTACGTTAAGGCGTTCTATCAATGTCTCAATGAATTCGATCGTCGCATCGACGAATCGCTGCCAGGCCAGAAGCTGAATGACAAGCTTAAGGCGGAATGGAAGCGGCAGGCGGCCATCTACCGCGATAGGCTGAAGGAGCAGAAATTCCCGCCAGATCCAGGTAAATGACAGCAAGCCGCCTCTCGCTTCTGGCTTAGTCCGAAGACTTACCCCTGCCTTGCTGGCGGATTCTAAGGATCACGTTAAGTCTTACTGTGCGGCGCGCCGAGTAGAGACGTAGCGGAGAATCTAGGTCTCCGACGGCCGGCATTCCTGCGCGAGTAGTTGATTCCGCACCTGAGACGGGTGCTCGATTGAAATCACGCAGTGTCGTCACGGACGATGACGCCTGGGCAGTCTAGGCAAAGCTGGACCGTATGAATTTGCACGAATAGCTTCGGGGGGAGCAATGAGTGCTTGGAAACGATTCGGCGTTCTTTCTTGCGCCATTGCGTTGGTATCGGGATGGCATATCGCCGCTGGCGCGGCGGAGCCTGCTATTCGATCGCCGGTCGGCGGCGGCATCTCGGTGTCAAAGGGAAACTTCGTCGTACTGGTACAGGATACTACCGACCAGGAGTTCGAGGCGACCCCGGACGCATCGCCGATTGAGCAGCAATTCATCGGTGACGACGCCCTTCCGAATGGGTTCAACGATGACCTGAGTTTCGAGGATTCCGCAGCGGCGCTGACCGAAACCTTCGCACCTATCAGCGACACCGTGTCCGGCAGTCAGGGCGATTTGATGGGTGCCAACGACAGCGCCCAACTTCTCCAATACGCCTCCAGCGTCAAGACCGTTGAGGTGCAGCGTCGATCGCCGGTTTCGTTTGACCCGCGCATCCGCGGGTATCGCTTGGGCCAGGTCTACGCGCTGTATGACAGCGCGTACTATTTCCCGGTCCGGCAAGATCTCGATACGATGCTGAGCAAGTTCGATCCCTCGCTGATCGACGCCATCGTCGTGATTCCCGGCCCTTATGCCGTGCGCTACGGACCGGGCTTCAGCTTCCTGGACGTGATCGGCACGCAGACGCCGCGCTACCAAAACGGGCACGAATCGCATAGCCGCACCGGCATGACCTATCACGGCAACGGCGAACAGCTTTACGGCCGTGAGACCATCTACGGCGGCGGCGCCGACTATGGTTACATCATGAACTACGGCAACCGCAACGGCAGCGACTACCGCTCCGGCGGCGACACGATTGATATCCCCGCGACGTACCACAATCGCAACTACCTGGGACAATTCGGCTTCGATCTGTCGCCGGAAGACTCGGTCGAAGTCAAATACAACCGGCTCGATCAAAGCGACACCGAATATCCCGGCCAGTTCTTCGACGTCCGCTTCCTGACGACGGACGCCACGTCGGTGAATTTCGTCCATGCGGACGAATCCAGTTGCTGGACACGGTTTGCGATGAGCGGCTGGTATAACCGCACTCGGTTCGCCGGCGATACGTATAACGAAAGCAAAGACACTTTCAATGTCATCCCTCGCGTCGAAGCGGCGCTCGGCGAAGGCGCGAACACGTTCTTTGGCGACACCAGCGGCGACCTGATTTCATCCGGTGCGCGGATGTCGGCCACTTATGGCCAGGTCGACGATACGCAGCTCACTGTCGGTACGGACCTGCACTACCTGGAACAGAACATCCGCGAGCAGTTCGTCAGTCGCGGGAACGTGCCCTTCACGGGGATCAATACTGTCAACGGGGCGATCAACACCAATCTGCCGCGCTCGTTCTGGCTCGATCCGGGCGTGTTCACCGAGTTGTCCATTCCGGTGCAATCGTATTGGACGACTACGGTTGGCGCCCGCACCGACTTCAGCCGCACTTCGCTCCGCGAAGATGATGTCCGCACCAACACTTCACTCGCGGGGACGTACACGCAGAGCGACATGTTGTGGGCGGCTTATCTGACGAACCAAGTCGATCTCGCCCGGGGTTGGATCGGTCGCTTTGGTATCGGCTACGCGGAACGTCCGCCGACCTTGCTGGAACGTTACGCCGACGGCGTGTTCGTCGGACTGATTCAAAGCGGCTTCAGCCGCGTGGTCGGCACGCCAGAGCTGGATAAAGAACGCAACACGCAGATTGACGTCAGCCTGGAAGCCGACTACTGCTGCTGGCGCGGCAAAATCGGCGGCTTTCACGGCTGGGTGAACGACTATATCACCTACCAGGCCAACCGCGTGGTGGACCCGACCGGCGCTCAAGTGTTGAATACCGTCAACACTGACCTGGCGACCATTTCCGGCGCCGAGGTCAGCGGCGAGTACGACCTCAACCGCCGCTGGACCGTGTTCAGCTCCGCCCGCTATATCTACGGCCGCGATCAGGAGATTAACGCTCCGCTGCCGGGCATCTATCCCTTCGACAGCCGCTTCGGCGTCCGCTTGCAGGATCCATGCGGCGGCAAGCGTTGGGGTTCCGAGTTCTTTGTTCGCGCCGTCAACGATCAGGACCAGCTCGGCGATCTGCGAATCACCAACACGTCGGTCATCGATACGTTCGAATCGCGTACGCCCGGATTCACGGTCTACAACATCCGCGGCTACTATAACGTCAACGACAATTTCAACATCATCGGCGGCATCGACAACCTGTTCGACAAGCAATACCTCGAACACCTCGACCTCCGCATCGCCGCGCAGCCTGTATCGGGGCGGACCGACATCCCGCAGCTGCGCGTGCTTTCGCCCGGCTTCTCGCCTTACGTAGGCGCGGAGTGGACTTACTAGCGCCGGTCCGTGAAAAACTGGTCGATCTCGCCAAGCCCAGGGAAGGTCCTCGAGGCCGTTGCCATCGCCAACGACGTCGAGGACCTTCCCTGGGCTTTATTGGTTATCACCGCGCCCGACGCCCGCGCCCCTTTTCCTGGCCAAATCCATCGGCGACAATGCCCCCGCAGCGCCCGGGGCAACGTTGACACCGCCACGAGTGAGGGGTTGGAGATGGCATCGACGGTAGAGGAAGGCGCCGTGCGCGCCGCGTTGGCATCGCTGGATCAAGCGCTTCAACAAGGGCAACTCACCGCCGACGCGGTGAAAAATATCCGCGTCTGGCTCACCGAGCCTTGCTACGCCGAGTACACTCCGCAGGTCGTCGAGCATATCCAGTCCGGCAAGTGGAAGGCCCTCGACGACGTCTTCTGGACAATCATTCCGTTCGGCACCGGCGGGCGCCGCGGGAAGATGTACCCCATCGGCTCGAACGCGATCAACGACCGTACCATCGGGGAAAGCGCGCAAGGGCTCGCCGATTACGTGAAGCAATCGCAGACCGGCCCGCTATCCTGCGCGATCGCCTACGACACGCGCCACCGCTCTCGCGAATTTGCCGAGCTTTGCGCGGAAATCCTCGTCGCCGCTGGCTTTCAGATTTACTTTCTCGACGGCTATCGCAGCACGCCGGAGTTGTCCGTCGCTGTGCGCGTGAAGCATTGCTCCTGCGGCATCATGGTCACCGCCAGCCACAATCCGCCCAGCGATAACGCCGTCAAGGCCTATTGGTCCACCGGCGGCCAATTGCTCCCGCCGCACGACAAAGGCGTCATCGACGCCGTCGGCCAGGTGCGAGATATCGAGCGCGTGCCGTTTGCCGAAGCGCTGAAGTCGGGCCGCGTCGTATACTGCCAGCAGGAAATCGACCAGGCCTACTGGGGCGGCGTCCAAGCGCAAGGCACGCCTGGCCCGCGCGATTTGAAAGTCATCTTCTCCCCGCTGCATGGCGTGGGTGCATCGAGCGTCCTGCCGGTGCTGTCCGCCGGGGGCTTTAGCGACGTCGAACTGTTTGCCCTGCACGCGGAACCCAGCGGCGATTTCCCCAACGTCCCGGGGCACGTTTCCAATCCCGAGAATCCGCGAGTCTTCGACGCGATCATCGAACGCGCGCAAGCCACGGGCGCGGACCTGGTTATGGCGACCGATCCCGACGCGGATCGCCTCGGTGCGGCGACCCCCGTCACCCGCGGCGGCGGCTGGCAGACGTTCACGGGCAATCAAATCGGCGTGCTGCTTGTGGACTACCTGTTGGAGAACCGCAAGCGCGGCGGAGGGCTGACACCGCAGCACTATATTGTCAAAACGCTGGTCACCAGCGAGATGATTCGCCGCATCGCCGATAGCTACGGCGTCCGTACGGTCGGCGACTTGCAAGTCGGCTTCAAGTGGATCGGCGGCGTGATCGACGAACAGGGGCCCGAGCGTTTTCTGTTCGGCGCTGAAGAATCGCACGGGTATCTGACCGGCACTTACGCCCGTGATAAAGACGCCGCGGTAGGTGCGCTATTGCTGGCCGAGTTGGCAGCCAAAGTCAAAGCCGCCGGGCAGACGCTCCACGAAAAACTCGACTCGCTCTTCTGGCAGCACGGCTGCCATCAGGAAGGCGCGTTCAATCTCACGATGCCCGGCGCGGCCGGCATGGATGACATGCGGCGATTGATGTCCCGCCTCCGCGAAGCTCCGCCCCAGCGAATTGGCGGCCTGAAACTGCGTTCCGCGCGCGACTACCAAAGCCTGCGCATCATCGCCCCAGACGGCTCGACCAAACCGTTCGAGGGCCCGCAGGGAGATATGGTCATCTGCGACCTGGCGGCCGAAGGCAACTTCGTCGCCATTCGCCCATCCGGTACAGAACCCAAGGTGAAGTTCTATCTCTTCACGTATGAACCGGCCGAGCAACTCGCCAATCTCGACGACACCAAGGCGGAATTGCAAACCCGCCTCGCGGCCTTCGAAAAAGACTTGCGGGCGTTTGCTGCCGGCGCAACGTAGTGAAGCCCTACACCCAGATATCCGAAGTGCAGTCGCCCCCGGGGTAGCGCATCTCATGCGCCCGGGCCGGACCATGCGGTTCCTTACCAAAGTCGACGAAGAACTTCTCGTTGACCTTGAGCCCGCCTTTTTCGGTGTCGCAGTCGATTTGCAACATGAACGAGCCGGTTTCCGCCATCTTGGGGAAGAACTGGTTGTCCCAACTGCTGAACAGTGAACTGGTCACGTAGAGCCGCTTGCCGTCCAGGCTGAGTTGCAGCATCTGCGGGCCGCCAACCAGTTGCTGCCCGGCGATCTTGGGCGCTTTGCCCAGCACGCCGCCGATCCAGACCTGGCCGACGAGCTTTGGTTCCGCCGGGTTGGTGATGTCGTATTGGCGGATATCGCCGTGCAGCCAGTTGGAGAAATACAGGTATTTGTCGTCCATCGAAAGTAACAAATCCGTGATCAGACCAGGCACCGGGAACGGCCAGCCTTCGGCCTCAACCGGCTCGACGGCAATCACTTGCTTCGCTCCCCAGGCGTCCCCCTCCTGGTGCAAATGCCACATCGTGCTGGAGAGCGCTGCACCGACGTAGCCGTGCTTGCCGGTCGGGTTGTGCTGGAAGCGAACTTCCAATGGGATGCGACCGGCTTCGCCGAGATCCACCGTGTTGGTGATCTTTCGCGCTTCCCAGTCCCAGAAGTGAATCTGCTGTCCGAACTTGCCGGCGGCGACGTCGTCCAACTTGAAGCCGGCGGAAAAGGTCTTCGGAGCGGCCCATTCGCTGCTGACCATCACGTTGTGGCGCGGCTGGTACCAGAAGTCGTAGTTGTACTTCATCGCCGCCGCATCCTGCTCCCAGCGCCCTGCGATGTTGAAATCCTGGTCCAACAGTAAGAACCCGCCGGGGCCGTCCCCTTCGGCGTCCCCGAGCATTGAGATCATGATGTTTCCGTCCGCCAGGCAATGGACGGTGTGCGGTGCCGTCAGCCCGGTCTGCCGAACGATCTCGTCCCGCTCGATCACCTTGTGCAGCTTCGGCGGAGCGTCCTTTTTGCAACTTACGATATGAATCCGCGACGAACTCAGCCCCGGCACGATCAAAAACCGGCGCTCCATGTCCACATGCCCATGGCAGGAACTGCAGGCGTTCCAACCGAAATGGTGCAGTTCGTCCCCCAGCGTCGGCATCTCCAGGCGATGGACGACCTGGGAGTAGGTCGGCGAACTGGGATCGACGTCGACGGTGGCCAGATAGTCCGGCTGCTTAACGCCGGTCCCGACGTAGAGCGCGGTCGTGTAGAGCAGCTTCTCCGGAGGCGATTTCATCGCCTCCAGCGGCGTGGCGTAGCCCGGTCCGGCGCTGGCGCTGCCGCCGTGCTGATGGTGTTCGTGGGCCCCCAGCCACTGCGGCGTCGCCAGCGCAGCGGCGCTCAGTGCAGCGGAGGTGGAGAGGAATTCGCGGCGTTGCATGGCATGCGCTCCTAAACGGACTTCCGGTCGACCCGTGAATTCTAGCTAATCGGTTTCTCCCGCAGACGCTGAGTTTCGGCCAGGAAATTCGCTGAATTCGGCAACGCCTATGCGATGCGGACGGCCTGAAACGGCCGTGATGTCCGGGAAAAACCGATAGTTTCGGTCGCAATTCTTCCGCAAGTCCCAGCAATGTCGTATATTTTTCGGATGCTGGGCGAGCGGCAGTTGGGCAGTCGTGCGCCTAAGGATCGTTACGATTGCACCTATTATCCGAACGCCCCTGGTACGACACTCTGGGAAAATGACACACGGCGGGCCCAACCGGCCGTCTTGTTTTTCATAACTCCTGGCTGGGATGTAACTTCGCCCGCCAACTGACTTGGCAACCGCTCCTCGTGGAGAATCGAACTCATGGCTGAAAGCCTGCAACACAAGCTCGACCGCGTACGTCGACCCCGCGTCCAAGTGACGTACGACGTCGAAACCGGCGGCGCGATGCAAAAGACGGAACTGCCGTTCGTGGTCGGCGTCCTCGCCGACCTGTCCGGCAATCCCAAGGAAAAGCTGCCGGCGCTCAAGCAGCGCAAAGTGGTCAGCATTGACCGGGACAACTTTAACAGCGTGCTGGAAAAGGCCGCCCCGCGCGTGGCCCTCAAAGTCGACAACAAGTTGACCGAAGAGGGGGGCAAAGTGGGCGTGGAGTTGAACTTCAAGCACATCGACGACTTCGAGCCGGCCCGCGTCGCGGAACAAATCCCCGCGTTGCGTGAATTGTTGGAAATGCGCCGCCAGTTGGTGCAGCTCTCCAGCAAGATGGAAGGCAACGACAAGCTGGAAGAACTGCTCGCGCAGATCATTACAAACCCCGAGGCCGCGAACAAGCTGGCCGCCGAGATGGGACTCACCGCTGGTCAGAAAGAGGTGGCTGAATGAGTAGCGCTCAACAAGCAAAATCCGCCGCAGGCGCCGAGACGACCGAAGGTCTCGGCCTGCTGGATCAAGTGATTGCCGCGACGAAGCCGCAATCGAGCCAGGAAGCCGATCGCGCCAAGAACTACTTCAAGCAGTTCCTGGAGCAGGTCGTCACCCCGGGCCACGTGGTTTCGGCCGATGTGGAAGCCAACATCAAGAAGTGGATCGGCGAGATCGACAAGAAGCTCACCGTCCAACTGAACGAGGTCATTCACCACCAGGAATTCCAGGCGCTGGAATCGAGCTGGCGCGGGCTGCACTACCTCGTGCACCAATCGGAAACCGGCGAGAACCTGAAGATTCGCGTGCTGAACGTCAGCAAGCGCGATCTGTTCAAAGACCTGGAAAAGGCCGCTGAGTTCGATCAAAGCGCGCTGTTCAAGAAGATTTACGAGGAAGAATACGGCCAACTCGGCGGTCAGCCCTACGGGATGCTGGTCGGCGATTACGAGTTCGGCCGCTCGTCGGAAGACGTCAGCCTGTTGAAGATGATCTCGAACGTGGCCGCCGCGGCGCATGCGCCGTTCATTTCGGCCGCGTCGTCGAAGTTGTTCAACTTCGACAGCTTCACGGAGCTCTCCAATCCGCGCGATTTGACGAAGATCTTCGATAGCGTCGAATACGCGCAGTGGAAGTCGTTCCGCGAATCGGAAGATTCCCGCTTCGTCGGCCTGACGCTGCCGCACGTGCTGGGGCGTTTGCCCTATGGCGAGGCCTTCAAGCGCGTGGAGGAGTTCAACTTCGAAGAATTCGTCGACGGCAAGGACCACGACAAGTATCTCTGGATGAACGCCGCCTGGGCCTACGCCTCGCGGATGACCGACGCGTTCTCCAAGTACGGCTGGTTCGCCCGCAGCCGCGGCGTTGAAGGGGGCGGTAAGGTCGAAGGCCTGCCGGTCCACACCTTCCCGACCGACGACGGCGACGTGGCGATGAAGTGCCCGACGGAAATCGCCATCACCGACCGCCGCGAGTTCGAGCTTTCGAACTTGGGCTTCCTGCCGATGTTGCACGCCAAGGGGACCGACTACGCGGTCTTCATGGGCGCGCAGTCGTGCCAGAAGCCGAAGACGTACTTCGACGCGGACGCCAATTCCAATGCGGAGTTGTCGGCCAAGTTGAACCTGATCATGTGCACCTCGCGGTTCGCTCACTACTTGAAGGTGATGGCCCGCGACAAGATCGGTTCGTTCATGGAAGCTAAGGATTGCGCCGAGTGGCTCAACGACTGGATTCGGCAGTACTGCTGCGATCCGAACGGCGCCAGCGACGAGACGAAGGCCAAATACCCCTTGGCCGACGCGCGCGTCGATGTGCGCGAGATCAAGGGACGTCCCGGCTGGTACGAGGCGGTCGCCTACCTGCGCCCGCACTACCAATTGGAAACCTTGAGCACGTCTCTCCGCCTGGTGGCCGAAGTGCCGCAGAAGGGCGGTTGATCGAAAACGTCGGTGCGCCGGGGTCGAGCTTGCTCGGCCCCGGCCGCCCGACCAGGGCCGCGGCGACGGAAACGACGCACGCGGCGCTCGACGGTTCTCAACGCATTTGTTAGATTCACGCCCGGGTGGCAAGGCGGAAATGCCGCCGCGACCCGGCGCAGCGGTCAGGGCAGTCCAGGTACCCGCGCACCAGTGTAACGGAAAGGCAATTCACCATGGCGTTTGACGCATTCATCAAGTTCGAGCCGGCGGCCGGTTCCAGCGAGACGATCACGGGCGAAAGCACGGACTCCTCATTCGCCGGCAAGGACGGCTGGTTCGAGGTCAAAGAGTTCTCGTTCGGGATCGAGAACACCTTGAACATCTCCTCGGCCTCGGGCGGCGCCGGCGCCGGCAAGGCGGATTTCAAAGAATTCACTATCAAGAAGCAAACCGACAAGGCCTCGCCCTTGCTGGCCGCCACGTGCGGCAAAGGCGGCCACTACAAGGAAGTTCAGTTGTTCCTGCGGAAGTCCGGCGTTTCGTCCGGCGAAAAGTCGGGCGGCGTTTACTTGGAGTTCCACTTCAAGCTCGTGGCCGTCAAGAGCATCGAATGGTCCGGATCGTCGGGCGATGACGTGCCAGAAGAGTCCGTCGTGTTCGAGTACGGCGCGCTGAAGATGAAATACTTTCCGCAAACGAAAGACGGCACGCTGGGCAAAGTGGTCGAACGCGCCTGGAACAAATTGACGAACTCCAACAACTACGACGCTTAGCGTCGTGGTTCGACGCTCGCCGGCGCAGGGCGAGCAGTCTCCTGCTTAGATGAACAACTCGGAATCGACAAAGTCATCTCCGCCGCCAAACGGCCCGTGCGCCTGATCGACCTCGCGTGCGGTTCCCAGCTTCCAACGACCCAGAAAAACACAAAGGCACCCGTACATGGCATTTGATGCATTTCTCAAATTCGAACCGGCCGCCGGCTCCAGCGAAAAGATTGAAGGCGAGAGCACGGACTCGCAGTTCTCCGGCGACAAGGGCTGGTTCGAAGTCAAGGAGTTCTCGTTCGGCATCGAAAACACTTTGAACATCTCCTCGGCTTCCGGCGGCGCCGGCGCCGGCAAAGCGGATTTCAAAGAGTTCACCATCAAGAAGCAAACCGACAAGGCCTCGCCGCTGCTGGCCGCCACCTGTGGCAAGGGCGGTCACTATAAGGAAGTGTTCTTGCACCTCCGCAAGTCGGGCGTCAAGGCCGGGGCCGTCTCGGGCGGCGTCTACCTGATGTTTCACTTCAAACTCGTCGCCGTCAAAAGCATCGAGTGGTCGGGTTCCTCAGGCGACGACGTACCCGAGGAATCGGTCGTGTTCGAGTACGGTGCGCTGCAGATGACGTACTTCCCGCAAAAGAAGGACGGCTCGTTGGACAGCAAGGTCGAGCGCGCCTGGAACAAGCTGACGAACTCCAACAATTACAACGGCTAGTTCGTCGCAGCATGCAGTATCGAATTGAACGCTTCCCGGCGCTCGTTCCCACGGCGCCGGGAAGCGATTGTTCTTCGCCTTTCGCGGTGCGAAGGGAGTCTCTGGCGAACCCGTCTCAGCCCGTTCTCGAGTACCCATGGCGAACGAAGTTTGCGACGGATTCCTGAAACTCGTCCGCGACGGCCAGCCGCTCAAGGGTGAATCCTCCGACGTGGATTTTAAGGACATCATCGAGTTGTTGTCCTTCGAATTCGGCTCCTCGCAAAGCTTCGAGGACGACTACTACGCCGTGCAAAAAGTCTCCGATCGCCGCCAGTTGGGTATGGAGCGAATGCGGGGAGAGGTCGGCGGCAAGGGCGTGAAGGCGATGGTGCAGGGTTTCGAGAACCTGCAGAAATTCGAGGGAAAAGACCTTTCCGAGGAAGACGCCTGTCAGTTCAAAATCACCAAGCTGCTGGACTGGTCGTCGCCGGATTTGTTCCAAGCGTATTGCAGCGTGCAGAATCCCGAACGCAAGATCGTGTTCGATAGCGCCCAGGTCAGCATGCGAAAAACGACCGGCGGAAAGTCGAAGACGTATCTCGAATTCCATTTTGGCGAAGTGGCCGTAGCCAGCTATTCCATCGATATCAGCGGCGACGCGGCCTTCAAGGAGACCATCTCGTTCTCGTTCGGCCGCTGCCGGATGGAATACAAGCCGCAAGATAAAGCCGGTGGCCTCGGCACGCTCATCCAGGCCGGCTGGAGCTTCATCGATCGCGGAGAATGGTAAGGGAGGAGAGTAGGTGGAGAAGGAAGTAGGTGAAGTAGTTAGCAGGAATGCGTGCCGTTCTGTCTCCTCGCCTCGAATACTCGATCAATTCCTTGCTGCCGCCTACGACTGAATACTGAACACTGAAAACTTCAAACTCACCCCTCAAGCCTCCCGCCCGTGGCAGAAGCAATCGACGCCTTTCTCGAGTTGACTCCCAACGGCCCGCCGGGCGGGAAGATGCGCAATCGCATCGCCGGCGAGACGGCGGACGTTAAGAAAAAGCGCTCCGGCAACGACCCCGCGGCGATGGAGGTCACGCAGTTCACGTTCGCCAATGCCAAGGCGCTGGCGGCGATGAAACAGCAGGAAGAGATGCAAGAGTTGGCGAGTTCTCGCGCCTCGGCGTCTGGCGACGAGGCGACGGAGATGAACCTGCCGACACTCGGCAAATCGACCACCGCGCGCACCGGCAAGGCGGAAGAAGATTACCGCTTTCAAATTCGCAAGCAAGTCGACATTGCTTCGCCATTCTTGATGCAAGCGTATTTCAGCAACTCGTTCCGCGGCATGCGGCCGGAATACAACGACTTCCAGCAAGCCAAACTGACGTTTCGCAAGACGGACGCGCGCGGGCCGAAGACGTATCTGACGATCCTGTTCACCGATGTCCACGTCGTGGGCTACCAGCTAGAAACCGACGGCAAGGCCCCGCCCGAAGAAACCGTCGACTTTTGTTTCCAAACCTGCGAGATGATTTATCGGCCGCAGGAAAAAACCGGCGTGCTGGGCACCAAGAACATCAAGGGCTGGGACTTCCGCAAGCAGGCGGACTACACCAGCGGCGGAGGCGGCGACGATCCGCCGTCCGCCGATGAGCCCATGCTGCAGTCCTCGACGCCTCCACCAGCGCCGCCGCGTCCCCCGGCGAAGCGCTAGTCCGCCAAAACCAATTGCCATCCCGAACACCCACGCGGAAAGTGACTCGCCATGAACGCACACGAGCTGTTTAACGCCGGCCGCTTGTCCGAGGCCATCGAGGCCCAACTCGCCGACGTCAAATCCAATCCCGGCGACCAGGGCAAACGCCTGTTCCTGTTCGAATTGTCGGTCTTCGCCGGCGACCTGGACCGCGCCACGCGACAGATCGAGGCCCTCAAGTACGACGATATGGAACTGCAGATCGCGGCAAAAAACTACCGCGACTTGCTGGAATCGGAGCGGAAGCGCCGCCTCGTGTTTCAGGAAGGCACGCAGCCCAAGTTCCTGTTCGAGGCCCCGGAACATGTCTTGCTGCGGCTGGAAGCACTCCGCCAGCTCCGCGCCGGGCAAAACGAACAGGCCCAGGCCACGCTGACCACGGCCCGCGAAAAGGCCCCGCCGGTCAAAGGCACGTTGAACGAAAAGCCGTTCCAGGACCTGTGCGATTGCGACGATTTGCTCGGAACGGTCTTGGAGGTAATGGCCAAGGGAGAGTATTTTTGGGTGCCGCTGGAGTTTGTTTCCACGATCGCCATGAATCCGCCCCGCTTCCCCCGGGACCTGATTTGGGCGCCGGCGCGGCTGGAAACCCACGGCAGCGAGTCGGGCGAGATTTACTTGCCGGCGCTGTATGCGAACTCGTTCGAACACGCGGAGGACGCCGTGAAGCTGGGCCGCACCAGCGATTGGGTCGAAACGCCCAACGGCCCCATCCTCGGCCGCGGCGGACGCATGTTCCTGCTGGACGAAGGCTCCGTCCCGATGCTGGAATGGCGCGAGCTGATTGTGGACGAGTAGTGAGGATGGGGAGAAGGAGCAAAGGAGTGATGAAGCGAAATCGCGTGATAATACAAGGACGTTGGTAAAGAAGCCATTCTTTACTCCCATTCTCCTCGACTCCCTTACTCCTCCCACCCATGGCCAAAACCGCCGCGGAACAAGGCGTCACACCTTCGCTGCTCGATCGCCTGATCGACCCCGAATCCGCCGGCACGCAAAGCCGTCGCGGCTACGGCATTGAGCAAATGGTCGCGGTGGTGCGCCGTGATCTCGAGGAACTGCTCAACACGCGGCTCGGCACGATCCACTTTCCGCCCGAGTATCCGGAATTACAGGCCTCGCCGTTGACGTTCGGGCTGCCCGACTTTGGCTCCGTGAAGACGGCGTCGCCGCAAAGCCGCCAGGCGATCGGCAATTCCATCGAACAGATCATCGAACGCTTCGAGCCGCGACTGGTCGACGTCCGCGTCCTACTGGTCAGTGACCCGCGCGGCGCGGATCAACTCGCCGTCCGCTTTCAGATCGAAGCCAAGATGCGCATCGCACCATTTCCCGACGTCTCGTTCGAAACCATCATGGAACTAACGACCGGCTCGGCGTCTGTGAGAGAGACGAGGTGAGGAAGAAGTAGGTGAAGTAGTTAGTAGGTGAAGTAGAGAAGAATTGAGGCAACGATTCTCTTTGTCATCGACTTACCACTCCACTTACTCCACCTACTAACTACTCCACCTACTTTGCCTTCTCACTACTCCACCTACTAACTACTCCCCTACTTCCCCATGTCCGAATCCCTCTACGGCTACTACGAACGCGAGTTGGTGTTTATTCGCCAGTTCGCGCAGGATTTCGCGGCGCGGTATCCCGCGGCGGCCGGGCGGTTGTTGCTGGAGCCCACGCAAAGCGGCGATCCGCACGTGGAGCGGTTGATCGAGTCGTTCGCGCTGTTGGCGGCGCGGATTCATCACAAGCTGGACGACGAATTCCCGGAGTTGACCGACGCGCTGTTGAGTGTCGTCTACCCGCACTACCTGGCGCCAATTCCGTCGATGTCGATCGTCCAATTCGAGTTGGACGCCGCCCGCGGGCAGTTGCCGGAAGGCTTTCTGATCAATCGCCACAGTCAATTGCGCACCGCGCCGGTGAATGGTACGCGTTGCCGGTTCCGTACCGGGTACCCGGTTACGCTCTGGCCGTTGAAGCTGGTGCAAGCGTCGCTGGAAACACCGCCGTTTCCGCGCGAGTTGTCGCCGCCGCGCCGCACCGCCGCGGCGCTGCGATTGCAGTTCGAGTGCCAGCCGGGCGCGAAGTTTTCGGACCTCTCGTTGGACCGGCTGCGGTTGTTCCTGTACGGCGACAACCATGTGACATCGTCGCTCTACGAACTGATCTTCAATCACACCACGCAGGTGCTGTTCCGTTCGTTGGACGCCGGCAGCGAACTGCCGAGCGTCACGCTCAGCCCGGAGCAAGCCTTGCACCAGGTGGGCTTCGGGCTCGACGAAGGGCTGCTGGAGTATCCGCCGCAGAGCTTTCTCGGCTACCGAATGCTCAGCGAGTTCTTCGCTTTCCGGGAAAAATTTCTGTTCGTCGATGTCGACGGTTGGCGTCAGGTTTGCAAGTCAGGCTATCAGAAGAAGCTCGAACTGGTCCTGTTCCTGAATCAACAGAACAATCGCCTGGCGGAGTGGATCGACGCCTCGACGTTTCAGATGCATTGCACGCCGGTGGTGAACCTCTTTGAGCAGACCGCCGAGCCGGTGCTGTTGACACAACGCAAGCACGAATACCGGGTCGTGCCGGACGTGGCTCAGCCGTTGGGCACCGAAGTCTATGCGGTCAACGAGTTGGTGAGCATCGACCCGGTCACGTCGGCGGTGAAACAATTTCATCCGTTCTATTCGTTCCATCACGCGTCGCGCCGCCGCGATGGCCAGGCGTTCTGGTATACCGATCGACGCCCGTCGAACTTGCCGGACGACCGCGGCACCGACGTGTACTTGCACCTGGTAGATCTCGACTTTCAGCCCACATTGCCGGCGGAGTCGACGCTCGTCGTGCGCACGACGTGTACGAATCGCGACCTCCCGGCGCAGTTGCAGTTTGCTGGCGAGCGGCTGTACTTCGAATTGGATGGCGCCGCGCCGCTCTCGGGCATTCGTTGCCTCAAGGCGCCGACGTTGCCGCTACGGCCGCCGCATCGCGAAGGCCGCTATTGGGGATTAATGTCGCACCTCTCGCTGAACTACCTGTCGCTCTCCGATCCCGTGCAGGGGCGCGAAGCGCTCTGCGAAATCCTCCGACTCTACGACTTTAGTGATCCCAACGCCGGCCAACAGCAACTGGCGGACGTCACGCGACAAATGATCGAAGGCGTTTCGGCGATTCACACGCGTCGCGTCATCGGCCGCGCCGGCGGCGACTTCGCCGGCGGATTCTGCCGTGGCGTCGAAGTCACGGTCGAATTCGACGAACAAAAATACGTCGGCACCGGTATCTTTCTGTTCGCTTCCGTGCTCGAGCGCTTTCTGGGGCTTTACGCCGCCGTGAATTCGTTCACTCAATTGGTCGGCAAAACCACGCAATCTGATCAACCCTTCAAGCGCTGGCCCCGCCGGGCTGGGGAGCAAGCGCTGGTCTAGCGCGAAGGTTCACCACGGAGGCACGGAGAGAATTACTGTGGGACGTTGCCTCCCAGTTGAAAACATGAGGCTGTGAAACAGCGTCAGGTTCGACGTCCATTACAACGGCCTCAGCCGCGGCCATTCCAGTTCCAAGCCTTGATCGCGAAGCTTCGCTTGGAAATCCGCGAGACGCTGAGCGTTGGCGCGGATGGCGCGCGGACGTTCGCCAGTGCGCAGGCAGTGCGCAGCCAAGGCGCCCGCCGCTTCGCCGATGTTCCATTCCACGGGATGCAGGCGATACGCCCCGTTGGTGACATGCGTTACGCCCAAGTTCTTGCCGCCAGGCAGCAGGTTATCCACGCGGACTGGCAGCAGCGCGCCCAGCGGAATCTGGAAGGGCAACGAACTGAAATCGATGTAGTTGTCGCCGCCGGTGCTGGGGTGCAGGTCGATGCGATACGCGCCGATTCCCACCGAATCCGCGAACGTCGCCGCGCTCACCGACTCTGCCGGCAGGCCGGTCTCTTTCATCCTGGCGTCGGCGCCGACGTGTTGTTCGAGCGCCGTGAATTCCGCGCGAATCCGTCGCGACTCGCGAATGTAAGGATACTTGGCCAAGCCATCACTCGTGCCGACCAAGTCCTCGCGCAAGCGCAATCCCTTCCACCCAGTTCCGCCATCCGGGCGGGGCGCTTCGGTTTGCAGCCAGTAAATGAGCGACAGACTCAATTGCTTCGCGCGGCGGATGTGGTTGGCGCGTTCGTTAGCCGGCACGCCGACGAGCGGCCCGAGCCAATAGTCGTTCATCGGCCAATTGACGAGCGTCACGCCTCCGCCATAAGTGCCGGCCGCGAAGTTAACGGGGTCGGCGATGCGGCGATAGACCCAGAAGTTCATGCCATCTGTGTCCCCAGCAGGGTTGAAACCGGTCCGGCGAACTTCGAGCGTCTTCGGATCGGAGCAGGCGAGGCTCAGCAGCTTGCCCGGCCACGCCGGTCGCAACTCGGGCGAATAGTCCCGCCAAAACGCGTACTCGGCCGGTCGTTCAATCGTGTGGTCTTCGCCGTCGAGGTAATCCATTGCGAAGCAACAGGTGATTGCCTGCTGGTTGAGAGGATCGGCCGTTGCGGCGGCGTGCGGTTCGCCGGTTTCCGCTTGCGATTCGGCGCCGACGACATGTTCGACGTTCGCCAACGGCAGCAAATCCCCCAACTCCGTCGCGTCAATAAAATACGGGGCGACGAGCGTGCGTAAGTCTCCCGAATCACGATCGCGTACCTGGATCGCCCGTACACGATCGCCGTCCACCTCCGCCGAAATTGGCTCATGATTCAACAGGATCCGCAATCGGCCACTGCTGACATGAGGCGCAAGCATCTCTTCCAACACAGCGAGCGCCACCTGGGGTTCGTGGCACAGCCGCGAAACGCCGCCATTGCCAGGGTTGAGCCGCACGCGGGCGTAAGCATCCGGAGTCAGGGGGTAATGGCGCCGATAGTAGTCGCGGACGAAGTCGCGAAATTGCCGGTAGGACCGCGTGCAACCGAAACTCTCGATCCACGGATGCTCGTCCGGCGGCACGGCCTGCTGCGTCAATTGTCCGCCAATCCAATCGGTCTCCTCGGTCATCACGACACGCAGGCCGGCACGCGCGGCAGCGAGCGCCGCAGCGCAACCTCCTACGCCGCCGCCGACGATCGCCAGATCGGCCCCGAGCTCACGCTCCGCTCCGAGGATTTGCCGCGGCACGATGCCGGCACAGGCGAACGCGCCAGCGACGGCCAATTGGTGAAACTCGCGACGCCGCATAGCCATTCCTCGCCTGATGCTTCATTTTTCGAGCGGGTTGAACCGCCCAGTATGCTCCCGGCCCGGCGACATTGCTACCAATGAGCGCGTGATCCGTGCCGCCGAGAAATGCGGGCGCATCCGGGGGAGGAAACCACACCAATTGGCCCGCTTTTCCGCCCAAGAAGGGTGATGCGCCGGCGAATTACTGTACGGATCGCTCGATTGGACTTGACACCCACAGCCGTCGGCATAGGATGAAAACTGACGGCGGAACGCCTTTGCTCTGCAGCCTTTGTGCCCTCCCACCCGAATCGGGCGGCCCGTCGTCAGCGTTGTTTCGCATGTGCCTGTTGTATCGAACGTGAAGGTCGCCAACAGAATTTGCTGGAATCGCAAACTCTTCTGGTTTCCCAGCGTAGAATTTCCAGGCGGAATACTGCGAAATCGCGTGGAACCACCGAGCAGAGCAGTCCCACCTTTGATTTCGCACCTGGATCTGGATTGAGCGCAGCGCGCCCCACGCCGTTCCAAGTTTGAGTCGCGGAGACTCGTGGAACGATCCGGACCTTTGTCTCGCCCAAATTGGCGAACGCCGTCCTGCCCCCCGGGTAGGCCGCCTGGCGTTCGAGGTTTGGTGCTCGGCACTGCAAATCAGGTTATTTGGCACCGGAAGCCAACGCGTCCCCGCGACGCGGTAGGTGATCCAAACAGGGAGCACGAAGATGAAATTGACCCGTAGCACTTCCGTGTTGGAATACAAACTGGTGTCCAGCTTCGAGAACGTGCGCAAGAAACTGTTGCAGCCGAAATTCGCCGAACGGCTCGAAAAGCCGCTCGCCTATTGGGCGCTGCCCGGCGATCGCCGCCTCCCGTTGGCCTTCATGGGACGGACGCTGCGCGACTTGCTGGATACGCCGTTCGAAGAGCTGTACGCCACGCCCGGCATCGGGCAGAAGAAAATCCACTCGCTGGTTGAACTGCTCGGCCGCGCCTCGAAGGATCAGCCTCTGGGGGCCTTGGTCCCAGAAATCGAGACGGTCGAAGCCGTGCTCCCGATCCAGGCGGCTTTCGCCCTCGGCGAACCGTTGGACCCAGGCATCGTTTCCGAGGCCCTCTGGGAGCAATGGCGCGGCAGCGTCCGGGACTTCGGCATGGGCCGCGAGACCCTCGGCCGGTTCGCCCTGTCGCTGGAGAACCTTCCGCGTGTTATCTGGCAGACGCCGCTCGATACCTACGTCGGGCTGACGTTGGACGAGATCCGCTCCCTGAAAACGCACGGCGAAAAGCGGGTCCGGGCCGTGATCGAGGTTTTCGGCTCCCTGCACGCGATCTTGGCGCGTGTCGGCAAGCAGAAGCACCTGGCGATCAAGATCATGCCGCAGTTCGCGCGAGATCTCGAATATTGGATCGAAGGCGTTATGAACCGGGACAGCCTGCCAACGCCCGACGAGATGCTGACTTCATTCGTCGAACCGCTGATGGCGCAAGCCCGGATCGACGCTGGCGAACAGATTTCCAAGCTCGTCGAGAGCCGTCTGGGCCTGAAAGGCGCGAATTCCAGCGTGCGGCAAGCCGCCAGAAAAATGGGGCTGACCCGGGCTCGCGTGTATCAACTACTCAACGAAGTCGCGGCGGTGATGGATGTGCGCTGGCCCGAAGGGCGTCCGCTCGTGCATCGTCTGCGCGACAAATTGCTCTACGCTACCGGGGGGCGTGCGGAATACGCCACGTTCCTGTCGACCGTGGAATTGTTCTTCCCGCGCGGCAACCGCGGCGAGGAATCGAACGTCCTGGAAGGCTCGATCGAAGCCTTCGACGATACGGACGATCTGGACGAGTAAGTGAGAATTGCCACGCGAATTGCTTGCGTTGATGGCGGAAGCAATTATGCTGAGCGGTGTTCTCACTGTAGCTGCAACGACGGCCGGGGGTGGCTCTGGACAAGCCCTCCCGGCCGTTCTCTATTTCCGGGTCTTCGCCAGAATCTGTGGGTGAATTGACGACGAGTTGGCGGGGCGACGGTTGGATTTTATGAGGCATGGCAGGGTGTTCAAGGGTTGGGGAAGC
>JAWXBP010000397.1 GCA_034440135.1 Planctomycetia bacterium | reverse complement strand
TCCAGCGGGCGAGCGCCGCGCGGCGTTCCATTTCCGGCGCGTCGCCGCCGAGATTCCAGTCCGGCGACAGGCTCGACAGCGACGCGATGCCGCGCGGCGATACGACCTCGCGCGGCAATGCCGGATCGCCTCGCGCCAGGATGTGCGTTGGTTCCGGGTCTTTTGCTGTCAGCGCATAGCAGCGCGGCGGGTGCAAACGCGTGAGCGCATCGTCCAATGCCGTGGTTTCGGCGGTGATGGCGTCGTAACGCGCACGTTCCGTGTTATTGAAGCCGGCTCGCAAATCCTCGTGGGAGACGGTGTTGCCGGCGGCGACGGCGACCTCTTCCTCGGTCAGCGCGCGATCGTACATCGCGGCCGATTCGATCGTTCCCGCCAGCAGTTTTCCGCGCGATACGGGAGCGTGCCGCAAACCGAACACGACCTGGACCTCGCCCGAGGCAAGCTGCGGCGGCTTGGAAGTGTTGTAGTCTTCGCCATAGCGTTGGCCGTCACGGTAACAGACGATGCGGCCCTCGTCGTCGTAAGTGATGCAGATGTGAACGACGCGATCTGGCACCGCGTCTTCGCCCGGGCCTTGGAAACTCTGGGTGCGCAGAAATCCTTCGCTCCCGGCCATCCACTGGCGCGGCTCGCGTTCGCCGTAGACGATGGCGTCGAATAGACTGCCGTCCGGCTTCTGAATGCTGATCGCCGCGCCTCCTTGCTGGGCGAGGTCGTTCAATCGCACGCGTACTTCCAGCGACTTCGCTTTCAACTCTCGCGTCAGCGGTGCAGTGGAAGCGTAAGCGTCCTCGCCGTTAAGTTCCAAACCGAGTGCGGTACGCACCGCGCCGCCATGCAACGTCAGTTCTGCCTCGGGGGCGAAGGATGCTCCATCGCGAAAGTCCCAGGCCAGGTAAGGATGTAAGTCCGCAGGATGCCGGGACTTCTCCGCCAGCAATCGCGTTTGGACGGGCTCCACGAGCGCTGCGAGTTCTTTAGTCAGTTCCTCGCGCCGCTGTTTGGCGGCTTCGACGGCGTCTGCACGAGCGCCGCGCGCTGCGAGCGATTCCAGATCGCGCTCGCCATGCCGCACGCCTGCAAGCGCCGCGACGAGTTGATAGTATTCCTGCTGACGGATCGGATCGAACTTATGGTCGTGACAACGGGCACATTGGACGGTAAGTCCCAGGAACGTCTGCCCGACGACGCCGACGAGGTCTTCGAGTTCATCCTGACGCACGACGGCGCGCATGGCGTCGCTGATCTGGCCTTGCCCGACGGTGTCGTACGCGCCGGCGACGAGAAAGCCCGTGGCGATGGCCGCTTCGAGATCGTTAGGTTTCAAGGCATCGCCCGCGATTTGCAAGCGCGCGAATTCGTCATAAGGCAAATCCGCATTGAGCGCATCGACGACCCAGTCGCGGTACGGCCAGGCGTGCTTGCGGAATTCGTCGAACTCAAAGCCGTTGCTCTCGCCGAAGCGGACCACGTCGAGCCAATGCCGCGCCCAGCGCACGCCGTATTGCGGCGAGTCTAAAAGCCGGTCGACCAGCTTTTCGTAGGCGTCCGGCGATTGATCCGCCTCGAAGGCAGCGACTTCCTCAGGCGACGGCGGCAGTCCCAACAGGTCAAACGACAATCGCCGGATCAACGTGCGTCGATCCGCCTCGGGCGCGGGAGTCAGTCCGCGCTCAGTCAATCCGTGGCGGACGAAGCGATCGATTTCATTGCGCGACCAGGAGGAATCTTCTTCCGGCGGCTGCGGTCGCACGACCGGTTGCAGCGACCACCAGTCGTACCCCGCCCGGGCGTCGCTTGAATAGCGAAAGCGATCGATCTCCACCGCGCCCCACATTGCGCCGGATTCAATCCAAGCGAGCAAGATCGCGCGCTCTTCCTCTGGCAGCGGATGCTCCGGCGGCATCTCCTCGGCGACGATGCGTTGCCAAAGCAAACTCTCGTCCGGCTTACCGGTTTGGTACGCCGCGCCGCTGTCTCCACCGGCGATCGCCGCGTCGGCTCGCGTGAGATCCAGCCCGCCGCTTTTTTCGCTAGGGTTGTGGCAGGCGAGACAACGCCGGGCCAAGAGCGGCGCGACGATGTTATCGAAATGCGCTTTGGCATCCGCGCCCTGCGACGCGCCCGTCAAAATAAGTATTACCGCAAGAGCAAGTACGCTGCGAGCCAACATCGGCGGGCGATCCAATGCCGAGAGGTGCAAAAACGGGGAAGCACCCATTCTCGCTGATCGGAACTCCGTAAGCAAGAATATGCACGAGACGGGAAATGGTACAGGTTGCCCGTGCGCCAAACGGAAAAGTGGTTCAGCGCAGTCGATAGGCGACGTAGAACAAGACAAGGGTGATCGCCCAGCCGCTGCCGGCGCAGGTGAAGAGCGCTGAGCGTCCGCCTGATGGGAATCCGTCGATGCCTGCCACAAGAAAAAAAGTGGCGATGAGCCCAAGTAGGACTCCAGCGCCAACTAGCACCGGTATCGCCGATGCTTTCCGAACGGGCGCAGTCGATGCACTCCGTGGCGACCGGTACGGATTCTCGTTCATATCCAAGACGCTAACAGTGCTGGAGGAACTACTGGTGAAATGCAATCCCACTTCGCGAGTTCGTTTTTCGCCGAGTCGAATCACCATGATTCGGGTGGTAGTGAGCTCCATTGCATTATGGCCAGAACCGGATCCAAGCTGGACGATTCGCGAACGCAGGCATCATTCAATTTGGCCGTGGTTTCCGTCGGCGAGCGGGCCGTGATGAAGGCCTCGACCGCCTTGGCGTACAGCTCGCTCCGCGAAAGTGAGAGTTCTTTCGCGGCGATTTCCGCCTGCTCGAATAAATCGTCAGGAATGGTGATGGCGATCTTCATGCAGCAAAGTAAGACTCAAGGTATACCACACGTCAATTGTTATTGGTCATGAATGACGCTACGCACAGCCTCACGCCCGCTCCTCTGCGTCTCAGCGATTCCGCGGTTCAACCAGCGAAACCTATCAGTCCTCCACGCCCACCTTCATTTCGTCCGAGTTCCCCTTCAATTCCGGCGCGTACATCGCCTCCGCCCGGGCGGGCAGGGCGCTGAACAGGCCGGGGATCTCCGCGCGGAGCCGGTACGCCACGCTGTGTTTGCCGCGCGACAACGTCCGGGCGAAGAAGACGGCGCGTTCGTCGCGGAATTCGACGTAAGCGCCGAGCGAGTTGCCGGTGTAGCCGCTGCGGAGGTCAACGGGTTCGAAGCCGGCGGCCTTCATGTCTTCGAAGATCAGGTACTCGTAGTCGTTCTTGCTGTCGATTTCGAGTTCGATCTCGATCAAGTCGCCGCTCTTCACCGTGGCGAGGTTGGGCAACTCTTCGCGCTCGTACTTCTCGACCTTCTGGCTGACCACCTGGCCGCTCGATCCGGCGACTTCGGTCGCTTTGTCGACGCGGTTGAGTTTGTAGAACTTGCGGTTGACCTTGATCTCCAGTCCAGCGCTGGTGATGAAGTCCTCCAGCGTGAAATTGGTGACGTACGCGTTGTAGTAAAGCGGGCCGGCGCCTTGCTTGCGCAGTTCGACGGTGTGCTGGCCGTCCGTGACAGCATCGCCTTCGAGCACCAGCTTATTGTCGAAGGTGAACAAGTCCGCGGCCGTGATCTGGACTTCTTTTTGCTTCTGGCCGTCGAGCCAAACCTCGACTGTCATATCCGGCTTGGTTTCGCCGGAGGCGCGGAGGAAATCGGCGAAGGATTCGACCACGAGCGCCGTGTCGCGCGTCGAGTTCCAATATGTGGAGTGCTTGCGGTTGTTGAGCAAGTACTTCACCAACCGCCGCGCGGTCTCGCCTTGGGGATCGGTCTTCGCGAGCAGCTTGAGGTAGTAGGCCATGGCCTCGATGTCGTTGCCGTACCAATGCCACCAGTAACTCTCGTTCGGCAGTTTCAAGTACGCGGTCTGATTTTCCTCGTCTTGCACCAGGTATTGCGAGATGTTTCTGAGCAACATCTCGACCTTTTCCTGCTGCCCTTCCTTGTGCATCGCCAGCCCGAACATGCCGAGGCTGTAAACGGAAAGCTTGGTGCGATCGCGGTAAATCAGCTCGCGCATCTCGTCATGGGGCGCCCCGGCGTCGGCCAGCACCATGTAAACGAAGGCGTCCAGGTCGTCAGCGAATTCCTTGTAAGGATCTTCCTTCTCGGGGAAGCGCTTGAGTCGCGCGAGTTGCTCCTGTTGGTAGGTCTTCAACCACTCGACGCCGCGCTCCAGCACGCCGGGGACAATCGCCACGTCGTTCTGCTGGGCGATCTGTAACCCGTGCACGACCACGGCCGTGGTGTGCGGCCAGGAGTGTTCGCCGTAGCCGGAAAACCAGCCCCAGCCGCCGTCGGAGAGCTGCATTTCGCTCAGTCGGTCGACGCCGTCGCGGACCATCTTTTGCACTTCCGCCTCGTCGAACACCGGGTTGCGATCGAAGCGTTTCCAGCCCTTGGCGCGCTGTTGATCGTCGCCGATTTCCTGCGCATTCAGGTTGGTGCGTTTCTCCTGAATCGATTTCACGTCGAGCTGCATTTCCATCAACACCTTTTGCGTGACGACCGTCGGCAGGAAGCGATTGAGTGTTTGTTCGGTGCAGCCATGCGGATAGTCAACCAGATACGGCAAGGCGTCGACCATTGCCCCGGCCAGCGTCGGGGAATAGCGGACCTCGATCCGCGATTGCTCCGCGCGGCGTTCGGCCGGAATCTTGAAGGTGATCTTGCCCGAGTTCTCGTCCGGCTTGAGCGACCCGGCAAACGACTCGGTTTTCAGCATGCCATGGACATACGACGGGAACTTCATCTCGATGGCGTCGGATTCCTCGTCGGTGAGCGCCTTCATCCGCACGACGGCTTCTCCCTCGCGCTCGACCCGGACGCGCCAATCGACGCGCTGTTCGCCGCCGGCGGGAATCGTCACCGTCTGTGATGGATTCGCCGGCGCGGCGATCACGCTGCCGTCGAGTTCCAGCACGACTTCGACAGACTTTTCCTGTTCCAGATAGTTATGCACGTTCGCCGAGAGCACCACTTCGTCCTTCTCGACGAAGAATCGCGGGGCTTGCAGGCGGACGATCAGATTCTTCTTGGTGATGACTTCGGCCTCGCCCTGGCCGACGCGCGTGCCGGCGCCCATGCCCCAGGCGCGGATTTTCCAAGTCGTGAGATTCTCCGGCATGTCGAGCGAAACCTCGCACTCGCCGTTCTTTTCCGTGGTAATCGAACCCACCCAGAGCGCCGTGTCGGCGAAGTTGGTGCGCACGGTGGGTTGAACCTGCGTCACACCCTGATCGCTCGCCTTCGCGAATTTGACTTCCACGCCGCCCGAAACGGAACCTTCCGCCGACATATCCATGGGCGCCGCCGACATCGGCGCAGCAGGGCCTGGCAAACCACCACGAAATCTGCGTGTGCCGCCGCCGCCGCCCGAGGCGTCGGCATCGATCGAAATTCCCTCGAATTCCTGGGACGACTCCAGTTCCTCGACGATCGTTTCGCCGAAGATCCCCAGCGAGGCCATCGGCACTTCGTTGCGTTTGAAGAGCGGGCCTTCATAGCGCGCGAGGCTGGTTTCGCTACTCGGCTGATGGTCGCGACGCCATTTCCAGAAGTACTCCTTGATCTCCGGCACGTTCGAGCCGCCGGAGATGTACTCCACCGATTTGTCGTAGATGGCGATCACGGTTGAGCCGACGAATGGCTCGCCGTTCAAGTCGGTCAGGCGCACTTTGACCGTGGCCTTCTCGCCGGGCTTGTAGTCCTTGGCGGACGGTTCCACGGCGACGTTGAACACGCGTTGTTCGGGCGGGACGACGATTTCTTTGGCTTCTTCGTAGAGTCGGCCGTCGGAAATCGTGACCGCCTCGACGAAGAAGTTCGGCATGTCTTTCTTCGCCACGTCGATTTCCGTCACCGTGCTCTTGCCGGCGATGCGAACCAACTTCGGCGGCAGATAGACGCCGTTACTTGGGCGCACGAACAGCAAGACCGTGCTGCCGGCGCGATCGGTGTTGATTTGCAGGCGGACTTTTTCGCCTGGCGCGTATGCCTGCTTGTCCGGGATCAGTTCCACGTTGTCGAAGCGGAACGACCGGCCGTCGAAGCCTTGGCCGATGACCGTGAAGACATAGCCCCCTTCCTGCGTGTGCGACTTGGCGTCGTTCACTTTATACGACAACCGATATTGCCCCGGCGAAGCAGCGGCGATCCGTTGCGCGGCCTGACCCTCGGCGTCGGTTGCCAGTTCCCAGGCTTGCACCTCGGTCTCGACAGGCTTGCGCTGAGCGTCGTAGCTGACTCGCAGCAATTGCAACTTGCCTTGGCCCTGCACCGGCTTCTGATCAATCGTGTGCGCGGCGAAATTGGCTTGAATGGTGTCGCCGACGCGGTAGTAGCCACGATGTACCCAGGCGTGGACGCGGAACGGCTCGCGCGCCACTTGCATGGCGCCGGCGCCGACGATGGTGCGGCGTGATTCATCGATCACCTCTGCAGTGATTTCGTAGCGATGATCCTGATCGCCGTGGAGTTCCTTGGCGACCTCGGTGTCGATTTCGATCTTCACCGTGCCGTCGGCGCCGATTGCCACTTCCTGCTCCGCGACGACCTCGGGCGGATCGCTGCCGCCGTGCCACCACGACGGCTGCGGACGCATGCAGCCCCAACTGCGGAAGCCGGGATACCAGGAGTAGTCGTAGGCGAACCACCAGTAGCCGCGGCCATAGAACCAATCCCACGGGCCGACGGGGTACCATTCCTCGGTGTGCGCCGTACGCATCACCTTGTACTTGACGCGCGCGTTTACTACCGGCGCGCCAAAGTAGTAGTTGGCTTTCACCGTGGCGGTGATCTTATCGCCGAGCATGACAGGCTCGGTCGGCGCTTCGACCAGCACCTCGTACTCGGGCTTCTTATACTCCTCGACGCGGAAACTCCCGCCACCGTAGTTGGCGACAACTTCTTGCGCATCGCCCTTCTTGACGCGTTGCTCGATGTGCAGGGAGTACGCGCCGAGCTTGGCTTCGTCACCGAGCGGGAATTCGCCGACCAGCCCGCCGTAGGTGTCGGTGGTGAGTTCTTTTTCCAGGACCTTCTCGCCTTGAGGATCCTGAATCACGACCGTCAGCGGCAGGTTAGCGAAATCGGAGAGCTTGTCGTTGTCGTACTGCGCTTGGCGGACCCAGAACTTAAATTGCACTTTCTGGCTGGGGCGGTACACCGGGCGATCGGTAATGGCGAACGCCTTCGTGGCGTTATATGCGGCGTCGTACGATTCTCCGTACCAGACGTTGTTGTAGCCCAGGTATGCCAAACGACCTCGCGCCGAACGTGCGATGAACAGCCACTGGTAGTCCTGTGGAATACGTTCGGCGCTGAGCGTCAGCATGCCGGAATCGTCGGTCGCGTCGGCGAGGTTCTTGGTTTCAATGATATTGCGGCCGTTCTGACGTTGACGATTGGCAAAGCCGAACGATTCGACGTTCATTTTCGCCAGCGGCGCACCGGTCGCGGCGTCGGCCACGTAGAGCAACGTCGACTTTTGCAACCGCTTCTTGACGATTACCGTGTCGGCGACCCAGACGATCATCCGCGAGTTGTTGCCATTGGCCATTTTGGCGATGACAAGATATGCGCCGGCACGTTGCAAGGGAGATGCGACGGTTACGCGATCATCGACATGCTCGGGGCGCGGCCTCAGGTCGAGCGTCCATTCCGCGGCCTTCTCGCCGAGATACCGCGATTCGTTCTCCGTCACGATGCGGTAACCGAGATTCTCGATTTGCATCTTCTGCCAATCCACTTCGGCCGGATTCGAGCGGAGATATTCCTTGACGTCCGTCAGTAGCCGGCCAACGCGCAGCGCGTGCGCCTCGAATGTCACTCGTGTACCATTGCGATAGCGATACTCGAACGTGGCGCCTTTGCCGGCGGGCTGCGAAGCAATGGGTTCGAAGCGGCCCCAGTTCTTGACGATCTGGTCGAGACGTTGCCGGCGATAGTTTTCGTTGCCGGCGCCATAGTCCTTGATCACGCGCCGCCATTGGTCGGCCGACTTGGGATACTGTCGACGGTTCTCAAAGATTGACGCTAATTGTTCGATCGCCTCGTCCGCCCGGCCGGTCGCCGGTTCGTCGACGATCTTTTGATAGATGTGGATGTAGTTAAATTCATCCGGAACGGTGAATCGCTTGATGCCCGTGGCGAGTCGCGCGATGGTTTCGGTTTCGGCCAGCGTATGCAAGGCGAACGTTCCGGTGTCCTCCTTGTCGCCGGCGCGTCCCAAGCGCCAGCCGCCGTAGGCCAAGGTCTGTTCGCCCAGTTGCGATTGCCAGAACTGCGCCAGCGTCATCCGCACATCGTTGAGCCGAGCCGGCGCGAGTTCCGCCGCTTGCGCCAGGCACCACCGCCAGCGTTCGCCATCGCTCGTGGCTTGCTCGAACGACGCGGGCACGCGGTGATAGACGGGATTTCCTTCCGCATCGACCGGCGCGCCCCCGGAGCCGCGGCCTCCCCACC
>JAWXBP010000396.1 GCA_034440135.1 Planctomycetia bacterium | reverse complement strand
CGATGTAGGCCGCTGGCTGCACTTCCGACACGCCGTACACGCCCGGCGCGAGGCCGTCGAAGCGATAGAAGCCGTTCACGTCCGTCACCGCGGTGACGGTCGTCGGCGCGCCTGCGGCGTCGAGCAACACCAGCGTCACGCCGGCAATGCCCGACTCGCCAGCGTCGCGGATGCCGTCGTTGTCGAGATCGACATAGACGTATCCGGACAGGCTGACCGGTTCGTTCTCGCAGAAATCGTAGCCGGTCGCGGTGACGCCGGGGCCGAGGTTAATGCTGGTGATCAGGTCGTTTCCGCCCACCGTGCCGCCGGCGGTGCCGACTTCTTCGCCGCCGTCGTAATAGCCGCTGGGTTGCACTTCGAAAACCGAGTACACGCCCGGCGCGAGGCCACCAAAGATGTAGACGCCGTTGGCGTCGGTCACTGTCGTCGCAATGACATTGCCGCTCGGGTCGCGCAGTTGAATCTGCACGCCGGCGAGGAGCATTTCGCCTTCCTGGAAGATGCAATCGCCGTTTTTGTCCGCGTGTACGCGGCCGCTGATCGAGCTGGGGAGCAACTCACTGAAGTTGTATTCCGCGCCATGCACGCCGGGATTGAGCAGCGCGCCCAGGATGCGATCGCTGCCGGGCGTCGTGCCGCCGGCGCTGCCGGGGCAATCCTGGCCGTCGATGTAGGCCGCCGGCTGCGCCTCCGCCACGCCATACGTGCCCGGCGCGAGTCCCTCGAAGCGATAGAAGCCGTTCGCATCGGTCGTCGTCGTACGGCCGGTCGAGTTGCCATTCGCGTCGAGCAGCGTGAGCGTTACCCCGGCAATGCCTGCTTCGCCAGTTTCGCGCATGCAGTTGTCGTTCAGATCGACGAACACATAGCCGGAGATGCTGACCGGCTCGTTCTCGCAGAAGTCGTAACTGGTCGAGTTGACGCCGGAGCCAAGCGTGATGTTGCCGACGCGATCGTTGCCGGTGACGTTGCCGCCGGCCGTGCCGACTTCCTCGCCGCCGTCGTAGTACCCTGCCGGTTGCACCTCGAAGATGCTGTACGTGCCGGGCGCGAGATTCGTGAACTTGTACACGCCTTCCGCGTTCGTCGTGGCCGTGGCGACGAGCGTGCCGTTGGAGTCGAACAGCCGCACTTCGACGCCCTCAATCAACTTCTCGCCCGGCTGAAACACGCAGTCGCCGTTGGCGTCGGCATGCACACGGCCGCTCAGCGAAGCCGGCAGCTTTTCGCAGAAGTCATAGCCCGCGGCATTCGCGCCGGGCGACAGATTGATGTTCGAGATGCGATCGTTGCCGGTGACATTGCCGCCGGCGTTGCCGACGTTCTCGCCGCCATCGTAGTAGCCCGCCGGCTGCACCTCGAACACCGAGTACACGCCCGGCGCGAGTCCCGTGAAGCGGTACACGCCAGCCGAGTCCGTCTTGGTCGTTTGCAGCAAATTGCCGGCACTGTCGAACAGTTGCACGTCGACGCCTGCCAGCAATTGCTCGCCCGGCTGATAGATGCAGTCGCCGTTCAAGTCTGCGTGCACGCGCCCGGAAAGCGTGGCCGGCAGCAATTCGCCGAAATCGTAGTTCCGGCCGATCTGTCCGCCAGCGAGGAAAATGCCGGAGATCAAATCGCCGGGATTCGTCGCTGCGCCGCCAGCGTCGCCGGCGCGATCGAGACCGTCGAGATAGCCGGCGGGCGTGATTTCGGTCACGCGGTAACTGCCGGGACGCAAGCCCTTGGCCGACCAGGAACCATCGGCGGCGGTGAAAACTTCGATCGCCGTCGGTAGAGCGCCGCTCGGCGGCAAGTATTGAATGATGACCTTCGCGCCGCCGATGCCTTGCTCGCCCGCGTCGAACACGCCGTCGTTGTCGACGTCGTAGTAGACGTGGCCGTGCAACTCGGCTTCCTTGGCTTCGGCAAAGTCGTAGCGAATGCCGGCCTGTCCGCCTTTCAATACAATCTCAGTGAGCGCATCGACGGACTCCACGGTTCCGACGGCGACGCCTTCCACCGTACCGACCTTCGCGCCGACGCTGAAATACTGCGCCGGCTGCACTTCTTCCACTTTGTAAGTGCCTTGCTCCAGCAGGTCGAACTTGTAGTTGCCCTGCGCGTCGGTCGTAGCGGTCTTATTCTGGTAGCGCTGGTAGCCGCCGTCCACGAAGCGCCAGAGTTGCAACACCACGCCGGAGATGGCCGATTCGCCGCCGTCGCGTGTGTTGTTCATGTTCACATCGTGGAACACATTGCCGGACAGCGACACCGGCTTCGGAATCTGCTTGATCAACACCACGGCGCCGGCCGTCCGGTCCTCACGATCGCCGGGTTCCGGCGGCATGTAGGAATCCGGCGGCAAGTTCAGCTGCGTGCCGTTGGTTTGCGATGCATTTAAGAAGTTGGTGTCGTACGCGTCGCGGAATTCGCCCGTTCCCGTGGCGTCGAAGTAGTGCGGGGCCGTGAACGTGCCCGTCAATTTTGAACGCTGAAACTCGCCGCCCTCGACGAGCGAGTTGACGTCGATCGTACTGCCGCTGACGAATTGTGCTTCGTCGACGTCGATCGTAAACACGAGCTTCTCGCCAGCTTCGAAGCCAGAGAGATTGAAGATCAACTTGGTGCCGCCGTCCACGACCTGCGGGTCGCCGATGACCGTGAAGCCCTGCGGAGTCTGAACCTGTAATGCTGCGAAATTGAACGCGCCAAGGCCGCCCGTTTTGATATCGAAGAACAGGTCGCCCGTGCTGAGGCCGTTCCCTTCCTTGTCGGTGTCGATGACGATCTGCGTCATCTGCGTGCCGGGCTGGCCGCCTTGAAACGTGATCTCAATCTTGTCGCCGGCAGAGTCGTCTCCCGTGGCCTCCTCGAAGTACACGGCGCCCAGGTGAATGTCGGCGGCCATCAGGCTGCGCCGTTCGAGCGGTTCGAGTTGGCAGCGCTTGTATCCATCGCCGAAAGGCGCAGCCGCGATCGAACTCCGTCGCATCCAACGGCGCACCAAAGAGAGCAAACTCACGAGGGAACCTCCATGTTCACTGGGAACTCGGCAGCAGGAACGCTGAACGAGGCACGATTGCCTGACAGGGCCTCTACTCAATTCCGAATTCCGACTCTGCGTTTCTTCCCGGCCGTCTTCTTACCGTTCCGTCCGCTCCGCTTCCGCTTGTCGGGCCAGGCCGCTGTCTTTTTGCTTGGCCATGGCCCAAAAGCGGATCGTTGTGTCGTAGCTGCCGGAGATCAGCGTCTCGCGGCCTGCGTCATAGACCAGGGCGCTCACGCTGCCTTCATGGCTCACGCCGCGACCCGTTTCCACGAGCGAATTCACATCCCAGAAATGCACGTCATTATCCGCATCGCCGATCGCCAGCGTTTCAGCCTGGCAAAATGCCAGCGACAGCACGCGGCCCGAGTTGGTCGTCATCCGTCGCGGTTCGCCGCCCGTTTGGTGATCGAAGACAAACACCTCCTGGCCCTCGCCGCCAGCGGCCAGTAATGCGCCGTCCGCCGAAAACGCCAACGCGCTAATGCGTCGTCCGTCGGTTTCCAGGTCCTGGATCACTTCGCCGTTGATCGCATTCCAAATCCGCACCTGCCCGTTCCGTCCGCCGACCGCCAACGTCGTTCCGTCCGGCGCGATGGCCAACGCGCGATGATCGTTGCTCGGCCCCTTCAATTCATACAGCAACCGCCCGGTGTCGGACGCATAGATGCGGACCGATGCTTCGAAGCCCGCCGCGGCCAGCCATTGTCCCGATGGCGAATAGGCCATCGCGAAAATCGCCTGTGAATGCGCGGGTAAGGTCCGCAACAACTTCTTTCCGGCCGGGTCCCAGATGCGAATCCGCCGATCATTGCCGGCCGAGGCGAGTTGTTCGCCGCCCGGATGAAAACTCACCGCGCGGACCCAATCGTCGTGCCCGCTCAGTTCCGCGGCCAGTTTTCCGTCAACTAAGTTCCAGACGCGCACCACGTGGTCGTCGCCGCCGGAGGCCAACATCGATCCGTCCGGGCTCAGAGCCAGCGCGGTGACCACCGGCACCGTCTTGGCGTTCGCGGAACCTGCCACAATCGTCCGTTCCGCCTGTTGCCGCGGCACTTCGCCGCGGCTTTCTCCCCCGAGAGCCATCGCCATCAGCGCGGAGAGGGCAAATGTTGGGAGTTTGGTGAACATGGCGAAACCCTCGGACCGTGTAAGCGCAATACGCCTGGCGCAATATCGGCATAATCGCCACGGTTTGTTCAGCTTGAGCGGCGCGAAACCAAAGGCGGTGGTCGTCAAAAGCCCAGGGAAGGCCACCATCGATATAGCCGATGGCAGAGACTTCGAGGGCCTTCCCTGGGCTTGGTGCGGCGCACAATCATGTTCGCGGCGCTCCACCGGCCATCGGAGCGCTCTGTTACAATCCGCCCGTATGAGCGGCGTGGCGGACATCTTGGGACCTGGCGGGCGCGTAGCGGAGCGGCTGCGCGACTACGAACTGCGCACGCAGCAATTGGAGATGGCCGAGGCCGTCGCCAAGGCCTTGCGCGAGAAGCGGCACCTGATGGTCGAGGCCGGCACCGGCGTCGGTAAGAGCTTTGCCTACCTCGTCCCGGCGATTCTGGCCACCGCCGACCCGGCGAATGAATCGCTCAAGCACCGCCGGATCATCATCTCGACGCACACGATCAGCCTGCAGGAGCAGTTGATCCACAAAGACATTCCGTTCCTGAACGCGGTGATTCCGCTGGAGTTCACGGCGGTGCTCGCCAAGGGTCGCGGCAACTACATCAGCCTGCGGCGATTGAAAAACGCCGTCGCGCGGTCCAGCCATCTCTTCAAGGAAGAGGAGGAATTCGTCGGCGTCCGGGCGATCGCCGCTTGGGCCAAGCAAACGCACGACGGGTCACTCGCCGATCTGCCGTACCGCCCGCTGCCGCAGGTCTGGGATGAAGTGCAAAGCGACCACGGCAACTGCATGGGGCGCAACTGCCCGGAACATGCGCAGTGCTTCTATTACCGCGCGCGGCGGCGCGTGCAAAACGCGCAGATTCTGATCGTCAATCACGCCCTGTTCTTCAGCGACCTGGCGCTGCGCCGCGAGAATGTCAGCATCCTGCCGGACTACGACGCCGTGATCTTCGACGAAGCCCACAACATCGAAAGCGTGGCGGGCGATCACCTCGGGCTGAGCATTTCCTCCGGGCACGTCGACTACACGCTCAACCGGCTATTCAACGACCGCACCAACAAAGGGCTTCTTGTGCGCGACAAAGATCGCGACAAGTTGCTGGACGAATTGCAACTCGACGTGACAATGTGCCACTTCACGGCGCAGGATTTCTTCCAGGACTTGAACGCCTGGCGCGACAACCATCCCGGCGCCAATGGCCGCGTGCGGAAGCCGGAGATCGTCGAAAATCATTTGGGGCCGAAACTCACCGCGTTGGCCAAGCGAATGCGGATGTACGGCGCGTCGCTCACCGAAGAATCGGAGCGTCAGGATTTCGTCGCCGCGTCGGATCGATTGCTAGGCCTGGCCGGATCGATCGACGCCTGGCACAAGCAGGTGCAGGGCGATTGCGTTTACTGGCTCGAAACGACGACGGGGCGCTTTCCGAAGACGCTCCTCAGCGCCGCGCCGATCGAGGTCGGCCCCGCGCTGCGCAGTCAACTCTTCGACGCCGGCCCGACAGTCATCATGACTAGCGCCACACTTTCGGTCGGCGAGCCCCCGTCGTTTCAATACTTTCAGCAACGGCTCGGTGCCACGCACAATTGCGACACGCTCCGTCTCGGCAGCCCATTCGACTATCAGCGCCAGGCGACGCTGATCCTCGTGCGTGATATGCCGGACCCCTCGAATGAAAAGGCCGCTTACGACGAGCGCGTCCTCGAAATGCTGCGCCGGTACATCGCGCGGACCGACGGGCACGCCTTCGCACTGTTCACCAGTCATGACATGGTCCGCCGCGCCGCGAAGGCGCTCGCCCCGTGGCTGCGCGAAAGAAATCTCGCACTCTACAGCCAGGCCGACGGCGTGCCGCGCACCCAGATGATCGAACGCTTCAAGAAAAACCCTCGCGGCGTGCTCCTGGGCACCGACAGTTTCTGGCAAGGCGTCGACGTCCCCGGCGATGCGCTCCAAAACGTCATTATCACGAAACTGCCGTTTGCGGTGCCGGATCGCCCGCTCGTGGAGGCCCGCGTGGAGGCCATCCAAGCAGCCGGCGGCGTCCCATTCCGCGACTACCAACTCCCGGAAGCGGTCCTGCGCTTAAAACAAGGCTTCGGCCGCCTGATCCGCACGGCGACCGACAAAGGTACGGTCGTGATCCTCGACCCGCGCGTACTCACCAAAAGCTACGGGAAGTTGTTCCTCAGCTCATTGCCAGATTGCCAGCGCATGGTGGAGTCGATTAAAGAAGCATGAAAGCGATCGCTGCGAAACAGCCGATTTGCCGGATATTTAGGCACGCATTGCCTAGTCGAGCGACGATTTTCAGCTATCTTGTCGCCTGCAAGGTTTGTGTCCGAGCGCAATTCCGCTGTATTCTGGCGTCTTGGCACGCTATTTGGGAGCGGGCATAGAACTTGCACTTTGCACGGCCCCTGTGTTGAGGAATCAATGGAGCTGGTTCCGACTCCCCGCCATGGATCGGCGAATTCTGATTCGCTTGCCGAAGGCCCTCATCAGCGTTACCAGGGCTGGACGGCGGCAAGGTCCATTTAGGCGGAAGGGAATTGATGGGAACGACTCTGAAACCGGGGAACGGCGCGTCACAGAACGGGGCTTCCGGGGCGTATCGCCCGGCGTCTCCGCCGGCCAGTGGCCGCACACCACGTATGGCGGCCATCGCCGCCGTCACCAACTACAAGAACAGCGAGCCGCCGTTGAACTTCACCGACACGCCGACGTCGGTCCTCTTTGCTTCGAATGTTTTCAGCAAATCGGTGATGAAGGAGCGGCTGCCGAAGCCGGTCTTTAAGTCCCTCATCAAGACCATCGAAACGGGCGAGAAGCTCGACCCCGCGGTGGCCGATGTCGTCGCCGCCGCGATGAAGGATTGGGCGATCTCTAAGGGCGCTACGCATTACGCCCACGTCTTCTACCCGCTGACCGGCGCCACGGCCGAAAAACACGACTGCTTCCTGTCCCCGGACGGTGAAGGCAGTGCGGCCGCGGAATTCACGGGCAAGCAACTCATTCAAGGCGAGCCGGACGGCTCCAGCTTCCCGTCCGGCGGCATCCGCGCGACGTTCGAAGCCCGCGGCTACACCGTCTGGGACGTGACCAGCCCGGCCTACATCCTGGAAAACCCCAACGGCACGACGCTCTGCATCCCCACGGCGTTCGTCTCCTGGACGGGCGAAGCGCTGGACAAGAAGACGCCGGTGTTGCGTTCGATGCAGGCGCTCAACAAGCAAGCGCACCGGATCTTGAAGCTGTTCGGCCGCGACGACACATCCTTCGTCGCCTCGACCGCAGGTCCCGAGCAGGAATACTTCCTGATCGACCGCAACTTCTACTTCTCGCGTCCGGACCTGTTGACCGCGGGCCGCACCCTGTTCGGCGCCAAGCCGGCCAAGGGGCAGCAGTTCGAGGATCATTACTTCGGCGCCATCCCCGAACGCGTGCTGGCGTGCATGATCGAAACGGAACGCGAGCTGTTCAAGCTCGGCATTCCGGTCAAGACCCGCCACAACGAAGTCGCGCCGGCGCAATATGAAATCGCGCCGGTCTTCGAGACGGCGAATCTCGCCACCGACCATCAACAGATGGTCATGTTGATGCTCCGCAAGATCGCGGAAAAGTACGGCATGGCCTGCCTCACGCACGAAAAACCGTTTGCGGGCGTCAACGGCAGCGGCAAGCACGTCAACTGGTCGCTGGGCAGCGCCACGCTAGGCAATCTGCTCGACCCCGGCGATACCCCGCACGAAAACGCGCAGTTCCTGGTGTTCTGCGCCGCCGTGTTGCGAGCGGTCTACAAGTACCAAGGTCTGCTGCGGGCCGTGGTCGCCACGGCGGGCAACGATCATCGGTTGGGCGCCAACGAGGCCCCGCCGGCGATCATCTCCGTCTTCCTGGGCGATCAATTGGCCGATATCTTCGACCAGATCAAGCAGGGAGGCGCCAAGAGTTCGTTCGCCAAGAGCATGTTGCATGTTGGCGTCGACGTGTTGCCGCCGCTGCCGAAAGACGCCGGCGACCGCAACCGCACGAGTCCGTTCGCCTTCACGGGCAATCGCTTTGAGTTCCGCGCCGTCGGCGCAAACCAGTCGATCTCCGGGCCGCTCGTGGCGATGAACACCATCGTTTGCGAGTCGCTCGACTACTGCGCGACGCAGCTCGAAAAGGCCATCGGCAGTGATCCGTCGAAGCTCAACGATGCGGTGCAGAAGCTGTTGACCGAGATCATGGCCGAGTGCGAGTCGATTATCTTCAACGGCGACGGTTATTCCGCGGAATGGCACGCCGAGGCGGCCAAGCGCGGCTTGCTCAACCTGAAGACGTCGGCGGAATCCCTGGCACAACTCGCGGACCCGAAGGTCGAAGCCCTGTTCGCCAAGTACGGCGTGCTCTCGAAGCGGGAACTCGAAAGCCGGCTGGATACGTACCTCGAGCAATACTGCAAAACGGTCAACGTCGAGGCGAATCTCACCATCGAGATGGCCAAGACACTGATTTTCCCGGCGGCGATTCGCTACCAAGGCGAGCTCGCGTCGACGGCCGTGAACTTGAAGATGCTCGATTACAAGTTCGACACCGACACGCTGGACGTCATCACCGAGTTGGTGAAGTCGTTCCAAGATAGCGTGGCGATTCTCGAACGGCTGCTGGTCGACGTGCCGCACGAGGGCGCTCAAGCGGAGTCCACGTACTATTGCGGCGAAGTGCTGCCGGCGATGGCGATGGTTCGCAAGTACGCCGACGCCCTGGAAGCCACGGTGGCTGACGACTTGTGGCCGCTGCCGACCTACCAGGAGATGTTGTTCATCAAGTAACGCCCGTACCAAACTGGTGATTTGTGCTGCACAAAACGGACGAGACGCCGCGAACCTTGCCGCGGCGGATCGTCCGTTTTTTTTGTTCTAAATGCCCCCGCAGAAAGTTTGAAGTGGGGTGCCACTGGCGGCTTGTCCGCCAGCGACGTCAAAACCGCACTGGCGGACAAGCCCCCAGTGGCACCCATCGCTCGCGTTGTCCTGCCTGCGCGCTTAGCGAGTGCCGCCCCGCCGCGCAATGCAGCACCAGCAGCAACCGAGGGCCACGATCAATCCCAGCACGAAAGTGCTCGGTTCTGGAACCGTATAACCGAAGGTATACTTCGGGCCGTCGACTGGGCGATAGTCAGGTCCGCCGCTCATCGTCATCAGCTGTGCACGATGGAACTGCATCACTAGCGGTTCGCTCAGCGGAAACTGCGCCGTCACGGTGGTGTCATCTACGCCCGGACCCTGCGACACGAAGAATTCGCTTCTCGCCAGGTCAAACTTGAGATTCAGTTCGAGGTAGTCGACGGTCTCCGGGTATTCCGCAAAAACGCCCTCCAAGCCAAGCAACTCCAGCTTGCTTACGGTCGCCTGCGCTTTGCCAAGGCCGTCGAGTTGCAAGCGCATGTCCAGTTCAAGGTCGAACATGCAGACGAAAGGATCTTCCCCGCAACCCAGCGAGCCGCTCGCCATGCTGGCCGCTTCGTAGCGCAGCGTGCCAAGCGCGGGATTCACCTGCACGTGAAACGCTTCGTAGTCAGCCGCGGCCACGCCAACGAGACCGAACACCATTGCCAGTGCGCTGCAGATCGCCAGTTTCATGGGTGTGCTCCAGAGTTACGAAAGCGGAAGTTGAACGTCTGGCTGTAGCCGGCCTCTGCGAGGCCGGGGAGAGGGCATGGAATCGTTCCAAGTCGTCGTATTTGTAGACGAGCGCGCAACGTGGCAACTATGCCCGGCGCGGCCGAGGTCACAGACCTCGGCTACAGTTGTTTGGCGTTGGACGGCGACGTCGCGTCGAGGAACTTCGGGCGCGGCGGCGCTTGTCGCTGCGAAGTCTGTGCTCCGAAGAACGACGCGACGCCCGCGACGACGGCGCGCTGCTCGTCGGCGGTGAGCTCCGGGAAGATCGGCAAGGCCAGCGTTTCCTTCGCGGCGCGCTCCGTTTCCGGCAGGCTGCCGGGCCCGATGCCCAGCGAAGCAAAGCACTCTTGCAGGTGCAACGGCACGGGATAGTAAATCTGCGTGCCGATCTTCCGCGTCGTCAGGTGTTCGCGCAACGCGTCGCGCTTTCCGCCTGGCACGCGTACGATGTATTGATTCCACACGTGACGGCAGCGCTGGCTGGCCGTGGGCAGACCGATGCAGTCCGCCAGTCCGGCCTGCGTGAACAGTTCGGTGTAGCGCGCGGCGTTCGTGGCGCGCTGCGCGGTCCAGCGATCGAGGTGCGGTAACTTGACGTTTAGCGCCGCGGCCTGCAACGAATCGAGCCGGCTGTTGAAGCCAACCAGTTGATGATGATAGCGCTGGCGTTCGCCGTGCACACGGAGGATACGGAGCTTGGCGGCCACCTCGTCGGCCAGGCAAGTCATCAACCCGCCGTCGCCGACGCCCCCCAGGTTCTTGGTCGGATAAAAGCTGAAGCAGCCGACATCGCCCAGGCAGCCGGCGCGGCGCCCGTCGAACTCGGCGCCGATGGCCTGGCAAGCGTCTTCGATGACCGCGATCTTGTGCGGCCGAGCGATCGCGTTGATCGCGGTCATATCGGCGCATTGGCCATAAAGATGGACGGGAATGATCGCCTTGGTGCGCGGCGTCACGGCCGCTGCGATCTTGGCAGGATTAATGTTGTAGGTGACCGGGTCGATATCGACGAAGACTGGCTTCGCGCCCAGTCGCCAAGCGGCGCCAGCGGTGGCGAAGAACGTGTAGCTCGGCATCAGCACTTCATCGCCCGGGCCGATGTCGTAGGCCATCAGCGCCAGCAGTAAAGCGTCGCTTCCCGAAGCGCAGCCGAGAGCGTGCGGGACTTGGCAATACGCGGCGAGCGATTTCTCCAGTTCAACGCAATCCGGCCCGAGGACATAGCGCCCCGTGTCGCAGACCTTGGCCAGCGCGGCGAACAGCTCGTCGCGCAGCGCCGCCTGTTGGCGCAACGTGTCAAACAGCGGGACTTCCGGCCAATTCGACGGATCCTCGGCGACGGGCTTCATGCTCGACTCCCTGGGCAACCACGCTGACCGTCACGCGCAGCGCGTGCGGCCTCCCCAATGCGGGCCGAAGAGTAGAACGGGCCGGGTTTTGCGTCAAGGCGAGCGGCGAGGACTTTCGCGTTGAAAGGCCGCCGGTTTCTCCAAGCCCAGGGAAGGCCCTAGAAGACTTCCCTATCCTCTCCAGTCGATGGTGGCCTTCCCTGGGCTTAGCGCCGAGACGGCGTGCCGCATAAAGCCGCCTCGCGCCTTGCAGTTAGCGCGGTATTTGCTCCAATCAGGTTCGCGGAGGGGGGAAATCCGCGTTCAGTGTTGCCCGGCAGCCGCTATGTTTCAGCCCACGGTCCTGATTACCGCCTTCGAGCCCTTCGGCGAATGGCGGTCCAATTCCAGTTGGCAATGCCTGGTGAATTTCACCCGCGATTTGCCGTTGGAGCCAAAAATCGTCACGCGGCTCTACCCTGTCGATTTCGCCGCTGCCCGCACGCGTTTGTGCCGTGATTTATCCGCTGGCTACGACGTGGTCTTGCATCTCGGGCAGGCAAGCGGCCGGGCGACCATCGATCTGGAGATGTTCGGCCTGAACATCGGCGGCAAGCCGGGCGATGAGAAATCGAACTTTAAGATATTGGAAGCAGACGGTCCGCCGGCTTACCGGAGCGATCTCCCGTTGCTGGATTGGGCTACGAAGCTGCGCCAGCGGGGGATTCCGGCGCAGGTCTCGTACCACGCCGGCACGCATCTGTGCAACGCGATGTTGTACTGGACCCACTACTTCGCGGAACGCGACGGCTACACCACGCGCGCGGCATTCATTCATGTGCCGCTGGAGCCGAGCCAGGTCGTCGACGCCGAACGCAGCCTGGCGTCGATGCCCACGTCGATGACCGCCACGGCGCTGCGGTGCATCGTCAGCGAGATTCAGGCGGACGCGAGTCGACTTGCTTAGGCGTTGAGCCTTGGCACTACTTGTTCGCCGCCTGGGGATTTTCCGTCACGGGCGCTGGGAAGCGTTCACGCGGCGCGCCGAATTCCCAGACCTTGATCGAATCGCGCTGGCTGCCGGTGGCCAAGGCGGTGCCGTCCGGCGAGAAAGCCACTGCCCAAACGGCGCTCGTGTAGTTGTCGAGCAACGAGGTTGTCTGCCCCGAAGCAATGTCCCAAAGCCGGACGGTTTGATCGTGCCCTGCGCTAGCCAGACGTCCGTCCGGGCCGAACGAGAGATCGACGATCCAATCCTTGTGACCTTCCAGCACCTTGTTCGCGGGCAAGGCGGCCAGGTCCCAGATCAGGATCTTACGATCCGCGCCGGCGCTCGCCAATTTGCTGCCGTCGCGCGTGAACGCCAGCCCGCGGACCAGATCGGAATGCCCCTCGAGCTTCGCCTTTTCCGTGCGATCAGCGGTGTTCCACAGTCGGACGGTTTTGTCCGACGAGCCCGTGGCGATCGTTTGTCCGTCCGGTGAAAACGCCACGCGAAACACGCCGCCCGAGTGGCCGGCGAGTGGCCCGATTTCCGTGTTGTCGGCGACCTTCCAGAGCTTCACCGTTGTATCGTCGCTGGCCGTGGCCAACGTCAGACCGTCCGGGCTGAACGCGACGGACGTCACCCAGTTCTTATGCGCGGCGATTGAAGCCTTCTCCTGTGCGGCGGCGACGTCCCAGATTTTCACCGTGCCATCGTAGCCGCCCGTCGCAAGGAGAGTGCCGTCCGGCGAAAACGCCACGCACCAGACGCAGGTCGGATGTCCGGCGAAGCTGGCCAATTGCTGGCCGGACTTCGGATCCCAGAGCGTCACGTCGCCAGGGCGATAGAGCAGCGACTCGCCGCCAACCGTGGCCAACTTCGCACCATCGGGCGAAAAGGACGTGCCAGTGACCCAACGACGATATTGCGAAATCGCCGGCGTTTCCTGGGCCTGCACCGCCGCCGGCCACAGCGTGCCGAGGACCAAGGCGCTCAAGAGCAGCCAACTTCGCCGAGCCACATTTTGAAACATCATCGAATGCTCTCCCGCCAGTCAAGTGCGCGCCGATTCATGGAACTCAAATGAACTCCGTCCGCATGCGCCAAAGTATAGTCCGTCCCAGCACCGGTTGCACGTCAGCGCCCATCCGGCGAGCGTCG
>JAWXBP010000395.1 GCA_034440135.1 Planctomycetia bacterium | reverse complement strand
GCTCACGGTGACGGACAGCGCCATGCAGGACGGTGTGGCGAACCAGGCGTTGACGATCACCAACGCGGTCCCGACCGCCACGATCGTCGGCGCGCCGACCAACAGCAGCGTCGGCACGCAGATCAGCATGACCAGCACGGTCACCGATCCGGGCGCCCTCGACACGACGTTCACTTACGCCTGGACGGTGGAGCGCAACTCTGTCCAAGTCGCCAGCGGCACAAGCTCGACGATCGCATTTACGCCTGCACTCGAAGGCACGTATGACGTGACCTTCACGGCGACGGACGACGATACCGGCGCCGACAACGATCAGAAGTCGATCGTCGTGGCTTACACCGCCACGCAGGATCACGTCGTGCGGTTGTACGACGACTTGCTCGGACGCGTGCCGGATCTCGCGGGCTTGCAATACTGGACCGCGATCCTGAACGGCGGAGCCAGTCGCGGCGACATGGCCCGCGCGATCATGGCCTCGTCCGAATACCGCAATTTGCGGATCGACGCGCTGTATCAACAGTACCTGGGACGCAGCGCTGAATCCGGGGCGTTGATCTACTGGATTAACTACTTCCACAACGGCGGCACGGAACTCGACTTTAAAAACGGGTTGTTGGGATCCGCCGAATATCAGTCCCTTCACGCCAGCGACACACTGTTCGTCCAGGCCCTGTACACCGACATCCTGGGCCGCTCGGCGGACAATGGCGGCGAGAACTTCTGGGTGCAGGCGTTGCCGACTTCGGGACACGCGGGCGTCGCTAGCGCCTTGCTCCGCTCGCCGGAATCGTACCGTCGGTTGATCAACGACGCCTACCAGACGTTCCTCGGACGTCCGGTGGACAATGACGGCGCGGACTTCTGGTTAGGCCAACTGTCGAGCGGCGCCATCACCTTCACCGACCTGTTCGCGAAGATCGCGGACTCGACGGAGTACGGGAATTTGTAAGCGACGCCATAAATGAGCCCGGCTCACACTAGCCCGTAGCGCCAGCGAGGGAAAGCGGACATCGCGTACAGAAAAGGAAGAAGCTCTCCGTTGCGCCGCCTGGGCAACTGAGAGCTTCTTCTCGTTTGGCAGGCAACGTCAACTCTCCCTCGCTGGCGCTACGGGCTAGTGTCGGTCTTCTGGCCCTCCGCTGGCTCTGGCACCAGTTTGCGGACCCGCACCGGGCGGCTGTCGGCTTCAGCCAGAATCACGGCTCGTGAGAGCTCGAAGCGCTCGGTTTCCAGGATGTCGAGTTGGCATTGGAGCGCCGCCAGTGTCCGTGAACGGTGGCAAGCCCCGGCGTCACGTTGCCACGAGTTCGTCGAACAAGCTATCCCACCAATCAACATCGCCGAGCAAGAACCAAGTGCTAGCGCCGGTTGCTGGAAACGTCGACGACGGCGACTCGGTCGCGGGGTGAAGCAGCGAAATCAAATCGTCCCTTTCGCTTTCGTTTTCGTCAAAGTAGACGAGCAACGCGGCCCGCATGGCCGCTTCTCCGATAGGCGGCTGCTGGCTGCCGTTGCTCAGGCCTGCCAACATGGTCAGCGACGCAGTCCATGAACTGAAATTGAGTCCGAAGTTGTTGCGGACGTAGTTCAGATCCTCAATGTTGACAACGCCGTCGGCGTTCGAGTCACCGTGGACAAACTGCGCGCTCGTCATGCCAAAGTTGTTGCGCACCGCATTGAGATCGCCCACGCCAATCGTATTGTCGCGATCCGCGTCCCCCGGCAAGAACGTTAGACGAAAATCGAAGTCGCCCCCCGCGGCGTCGTCTCCCGACGGGAATCGTTGTGACGATTCGGTCAGGTTCGACGGATTCTGCCAATTGCCGTCCAGCAGTCTGGCCGTGCCCTGCGCATTCGTCACGTTGTCCTCGACGCGAAGCACCACGCGGTCCTGCATGATGAACGCGGTGCTGGGATTGGCGTCGTCGTCGAAGCGCACGGTCGCCCGCGTCAACGCCGGGTCGTACTCGAAACTGGCAACGGGATAAGGCGTCCCGGCGCCACGATTGGGAATCAGCTTCACGTGCGCGGCATTGATGTTCACGTCGACGCTGAACGTGATGCGAAATGTGTCGGCGGCCCCGATCGGCACGGTGCGCAGCTGTTCGCCACTGCCGGCAGGGACGGTGTAGAACCCGTCGAGCAGGCCCTCGGGATGGGAACTAAAGACTCCTACTTCGCGGACCTGCGGAAGCACTTGGAATTCCTTTGAGAACTCCGACGTGTCCCCAGCATGCGAGATGACAAATGCAACCATGGAATCGCCGACCGCAAGTGTGCTGCCGGAGAGCGTCATGTTAAAACCGGCGTCTCCCTGGGCGTCAAGGACCGAGCTTGCAACTCCTTGACGCACATAGCCGTCGCCGCTCTTCTTGAAAAGCACAAACTTATAGCTCAAGGCAGCGTCGGCGGGGTTTCCGTCGTAAATGAGGTTGGCTCGTTTAATTCCATTCGCCGAAAACATCGTCAATCGCATGGGAGAATTGAGCAACCCGTTCGGACCAGAGTCGATGTCGTTTGAGTCGTTCGGACTTGTACCATTGTCCGCAAGATCAATCGGAATTCCGCCGATCCCTCGGAATTGGTTGAACTCATCAACAGTGATATTAGACCCAGCGGCAGCGTTGACTGCGATGCCGTCAAGGCCGCAATACTCAAGGTCATTGTTGTAGATGTTGACGTTCGTGACTTTCTCTCGCAGATTGATGCAATGGCCGCTGGTTCCAGGTGACGGCACATTGACACCCATCGGAGCTACGCCGATATGGTTGCCGGCGATGGAGTGATCGCCAAAATCCGCAGTCAAGAATCCGAAGTAGAAGTTGATGCCATCGCCCGTGTTTGCGTAGACGTAGTTGTCTTCGATTGTGACGGAAGCGTCGGCCCCCATCGCTCCGGCCGAAGGCGTGATGAAAATTGGCGAAAAGGAGTTGTTGTGAAGCCAATTGTTGTCGATGACAACGCCTCCGCTTTGAACTCGACCGACGCGGATCGCAGAAGCGAAGCATTGCGAAAACCCGAAATGTCAAGATTGGTGATCCTTGTCTCCGAAAGCCATGCGAGCGATGTCGTCTCGATCAAGAAAAGCGGGTGTTGGTATGCCGCAGTGGCGGTGATTCGCGCCCTTGCCCCACCAGGAAGCGCGCTTCGAATCTCGGTAGGTCCAAGAATCGCGGGCAGACTGCCGCCACTCACCTGTAAGTCTTGCACTTCGACTAGGATATCGTCAACTGAAGTAGCATTGTTCGCTTGAATGATCGCCCAAGGAAGCGAATTGGGTTGAGCAGGATTCATGCTCGTATTCGTTACATGAAAATTCGTGAGCAAGACACGATCTTCCAGCCGCTCCATCGCAAGCCGCCGCGGTTTCACAAGCGAGTTGAGAGGTAAGTGCGCGCCGAGTCTCTGCAGTGCGCGGGAGTTTTTCATGGTTCTGGTCCTGGTCGCGATTTGGGCGGTGATCAGCAATGAAAGCTGCTACGATATCACCGAGACTCGAACATCGTCAAGCTTGTGACGCATGTCGCGAGATGAACTTAGTTGCACGACAAGCGATACCAAAGTGGAGACCGCGTACCTGAATCGAACCAAAAATGGCATTGTCATAGAGATGGCGTCCAGCGTAAGCTACTGCCATTTGAATTGCCATGCGAGCCAGCCTATGTCGATGTTGAATGCAATCCGTACGCTAGCCCTGGTCGGCATGTCTTGCGTAACTTGCCCATTGGCTGCCGCTGAGTTTCGCGGACTGGGCGACTTGCCAGGCGGTGGTTTCGCCAGCATGGCGAATGGCGTTACCGCAGACGGAAATACGATCGTCGGCTTGGCCACGGTCGAAGCGAATCAAATCGGCTTTATTTGGCGCGATGAGGCGGGGATGTTGCCGGTCACGGTTGCCTATCATCTCTCTACAGCCGCCATTGCTGTGAGCGACGACGGATCACGCATCACCGGCGACTTTTTCGATCTCGATGATGTGCCCAGGGAGCGCATCCGGCTACCTTTTCGCTGGAAACTGGGCGACGATTTCCTGGAAGGGCTCGGCGGTCTCGCGGAAGTCACGCCCGACGACTCGGCGTTCGCCAGCGACATCTCCGCGAACGGTTCAGTTGTCGTCGGTATGACAACGTCCGAACATGGCGAGGAGGGTTTCATCTGGACCGCCGGCGTCGGCATGCGGGGAATCGGTGATCTTCCTGGCGGATCGTTCTTTAGCGAAGCCAACGCCGTGTCAGCGGATGGCACGCGCGTCGTGGGGCGCTCCACGGGCGAGCGCGGCGAAGAAGCGTTTATTTGGGATGCGGATCATGGCATGGTCGGCTTGGGATTCCTCAATGACAACGAGCGCTGGAGCCGCGCGATGGCGATGTCGCCCAATGCGCGGTTCGTTGTTGGTCAAGCGGCCTCGGCAGCGGGCACGGTGGCGTTTCTTTGGACTTTAGAGGACGGAATGCGAGAGATCGGCGACTTGCCCGCAGGAATCGGTCTCAGCGTGGCCGACGCCGTTTCCGCCGATGGTAGCGTAGTCGTCGGCGCGGGGCATGACGACGCCGGGCAGCAGGCAATCTTCTGGAGCGAGTCGACCGGCTTGATTGCGCTAAAAGACTTGCTCGCACAGCAGGGCTTGGGAGACCAACTCGCCGGATGGCGGCTGACTTATGCGCATGACATTTCCGACGACGGTCGCGTGATCGTCGGCGAAGGTTGGAATCCGCAAGGCGAATACGAGGCCTGGCGCGCCGTCGTCAATCCGGTCCCAGAGCCGTCCACGCTGGCGCTCGGCAGCCTCACCATGTTGGCGCTAACTTGGATTCGACAGCGTCGTATTCGTACCCTCGTTGGCGCCGCGGATTAGTTTGAACGTCGCCGCAACTCATCGCGGCATTGCGTGAAGAACGCGTGGTAGTCCGCGCGGCGATAGTCAGGGAAGGTCCAGTCGCGCGGTTGCCAGGCGCCGTGCGAATAGTGGAGCGTCACTTCCGCGAAGATGCCGCGATCTAAGTAGATGCGGTGCGCGTGATCCTTCGTTGAAGCCAGGACCAACTTGGCGTTCGTCAGATAACCAGGATCCAGATTGAGCGGCCGCGCCTCCGGGTGTCGTCCGAGGGCCGCGTACTCTTCCTCCAAAGCGTTGGTCAGCAGCTTGATCTCGACCAGCCGTTCCGGCGCGATCAATCCGTTGAACGCCCAAAACGTCTTCTTGATCTCCGCGCCCATCGTCGGTTCATAGTAGTCGGTCTCGCGGAAATCGAACCGGTCGCTCGCGAGTGCGGTTGTCCCCCAAGTTTCCGTGGCTCGCTGCTGCGCCCAATCGAGCGCCGCGCTATGCCGGCTGAAGGCGGCGACGATCAACATCACCGGCGATGTGGGGCGAATGTCTCCCATAGGGTTCTTCGAATCATCTCGCGACGGTTAAGCCCAGGGAAGGCTGCATGTGACGATGATGAAATCAACGATCATGACAGCCTTCCCTGGGCTTATCGACGTTTGATCTTGTTCGGCGTCCGTTAGC
>JAWXBP010000394.1 GCA_034440135.1 Planctomycetia bacterium | reverse complement strand
GGTGAGGATTTCGTTCTTGGTGATGGTGAGGGTCTTCGCTCCCTTAACCCGCCCTTTCACTTCGATGAACCGGAGCAGCCCCGTGCCGGTGATGGCCGATTCGATGTCATAGCCGAGATTCTGGTCGCTCACGTCTCGCGGGGCGTAACCCAGCTTCCGCTCCGCTGCCATAACCGCTTCCATCGCCATTAGCTCGGATCGTTCGGTGTCGATGGCAAACATCGGCGGCGTGGCGTCCGACGTGCCGCCAAGCCTTCGCAGAAGTCCCACGGGAACGATCATCGCCCCGCCGAGAATAACTGGCGGCAATGCCGAGAGCTTGCGTTCCTGTTCAAGCTCCATCAGCCGCTTTTGAAGTCGTCCAGTGAGGTCGTCGGCCCGTTGCCGGGCCAGCCCGGAATTGAGCTTCGCGTTAGTCTTGCCTGCAAGCTCCTGGTCTTTGAGTTGTGCCGCGCGATGGTCCCAGTAGTTGATCTCTTTGGTGAGGCGATCTTGTACGGCCGCTTTGGTCTTTTCGATTACCTCTTCCTTACGCTTGCGTAACTCGTCGAGGTGCTGCGGAACAAGGTGGATGGCAGCATGTTCCATTGCCAGCGTTTCCAAGTCCTGGCGGAGCCAGTTCGGCGCGTCGAATTTCGCAAGGGCAATGGCTTCCGCCTCGGTCATGGGCCGGTAGTCGAGATACGGTGCAGGCCCGGCGTTCTTCGCCTCGCCGCTTGGCCCCACTTCGACGAACTGCATCCGCTTGGAAACAACCCGTCGGTTCCCGGTTCGGTCGATCCTGGCGTCCTGGATTGAGTGTTCGAGGTAGAGCAATGATCTGGGCTGGTCGCCTTCGTCTGAGTCATCGACCAGAATGGCACCGCGTTTCAGAAGGTCTCTGTGCCGCTCGATGATGAGGTCGAGCGTAGCATCGAGCAGTGGATGTCCTGGACAGACGAAGGCTGCCAGTGTCTTGCCCGGAACGCTGATAAGGGTCTTGTCGAAGGTGATCCGCTCGTAGCGCTGCAAGACGGCCTGTCCCCGACCAATTTCCCGGTCGCGGTTGCGAATGACGGCCGGAACATGCTTGATCTCGTAGCGGTTCGTCTCTCGTTCGTGAATTGTTCCGCCAAGCAGCTTGAAGGCTTCCAGAAAGAACGCGGCGATAAAATGCGGTTGCAGTCGCCGGGCATCGGCGCGTTCCATCTCCTCACGGATTTGCCGGACGCGGGTCACGTCCATCGAGTCGTGAGTGAGCGCCCGCCCCTCAACCAGTTCCCGCAGGTGTTCGCGTTCGAGTGCATTATCGACGACCTGGAACAGGCGGGCCTTGACCTCGGGTTTGTCGCCGTATCGGATGGCTTCAAGCAGGAGTTCCCGAAGCGGGCGATCCTCGAAAGTAAGTTGTCCCAGCACGTCGAAGACCTGGCCCCCCAAGGCCTTTCGCTCTTCGTCCAACTTTTCGAGTAGCCGGTGGTAAACCTCACCTTCGCGGGTGTCTTTGGCGACGAGGTTCCACAGGTGGCAGACTTCGGTCTGTCCGATGCGGTGAATGCGGCCGAAACGTTGTTCCAGGCGATTCGGATTCCAGGGAAGATCGTAGTTCACCATCAGGTGGGCACGTTGCAGGTTGATACCTTCACCGGCGGCGTCGGTCGCAACCAGGATTTCGACTTCTTTGTCGTGCTTGAACGATTCTTCGGCCTTGCGTCGTTCCTCTCGTCCCACTCCGCCATGAATGATGACGACGGCTTCCGGTCGCCCGAGCAATGCCCGAATCCTCTCGGTGAGGTAATTCAGCGTGTCGCGATGCTCCGAGAAGATGACAAGCTTGCGGCGATGCCCGTCCGCCCCGAACATCTCGGTGTTGTTTTGCAGAAGTCGTGAAAGCTCGTCCCATTTGCGGTCGGTGCCGGATTGCCGAACGCGAAGCGCGGTCCGCACCAGTCCCGTCAATTGGTCGATTTCGGCGCGAAGCTCGGTGATGGTGCGGGCTGCGGATGCCTGATCGACGACCTTCTCCTCGGTATCTTCAAGTTCGGCGTCCGGTGCGTCGTCGAGGTCTTCGATGTCGTCGGCTGACAGTGCCGGAAGGCCGACATTCAAATCGAGGCCGATGTCCGCTCCCCGCTTCAGCAACTGCTCCTCGCGAAGGCGTTTTTCAAGGCGTTCGCGGCGGCGCTTCAGGGATTGGTAAATTGCCTCGGGCGACGATGCCAGGCGGCGTTGCAGGATGGTGAGTGCAAAACCAACGGTGCCCTTGCGGCCTTCGTTCTCAAGGGCTTCGGCCCGGTTGAACTCCTCGCGGACGTAGTCGGTGACTTCCTTGTAGAGTTCGGCTTCCCCGTCCGAAAGGGCGTAGTTGACCGTGTAGGCTCTCCGCTCCGGGAAGAGCGGCGTGCCGTCGAATTTGAGAAGCTGTTCCTTGACCAGACGACGCATCATGTCGCCAGAGTCGGAAACGTGAACCCCGTCCCGGAACTTGCCCTCAAAGCGGTCGCCATCAAGCAAGGCCATGAATAGCTGGAAGTCCGCCTCCTTGCCGTTGTGCGGTGTGGCGGTCAGAAGTAGGAAGTGGCGGGTCAGGGTCGAGAGCAACTGGCCGAGCCGGTAGCGTTTCGTGTACTTGACCTCGTTGCCGAAATAGGT
>JAWXBP010000393.1 GCA_034440135.1 Planctomycetia bacterium | reverse complement strand
ACGTCGGCTTTCTCGCGCAGGCGGGGCGACAGCCATCGCCAGTTCGTCACGCGATGTCCCGCGCGATCGAACATCTCGCTGAACACGTGCGTACCGTTCACGCTATCCGCATACATCGCGGAGCGCGTGCCGTATTCCATTTCAAGTTCCGATTGGCAGCCGGCGGCGCTGGCCAGGCACAACACTGCAACAAAGATGTAGACCAGGCGAGGGCTCATACTGCGGGCGCTCCTTCGCGAATGAGCCGCTCGAATTCGCCGACGCGCCGCCAGCAGGCCTCGAACGCGGCTGCCGGCAGGCTGTGCTTGCCGAAGAACACGTGCTCGAATGCCACGACCGTCGGTTCCATCAGGCCGCGCAGTCGAGCGTGGCTCTTCAATTCGCGCAGATACTGCCGGTTCGTCTTGCCGCGGGTCAGCCGGATCATCTGCAACTTGTCCATTTCCACCAGTTGGTAGCTGAACAAATAGACGATCGCCTCACTGGGCTTGCCTTCGCGATACAGCCGCTCCGCCTCTTCCAGCAAGCTGGTCGGCTTCTTGTCCAATTGAAACGGCAACGACTCGATCCGCCCGATCTCCGCGCGGAGCGCCTTTTGCCCCCGAAAACCCGGCCCGGAGAGCACCGGCTGTTTGCGGCGATCGAAAAATGCCCGCAACAGCACGTAAATTAAAAGGCCGATCAGCAACAGCGCAGCGCCCCACGCGATCGGCTTGAAAATCGCCCACCAATCGACGTTCGAAGTGCTCCGCGCCGGCACGCGAATCGGCTTCTCGGCGTCTTTGGCTGAATCGTACCAAGGCGGCGCGCCCCAACCGTCGAGAGATTCCTTGACGGACTCGACCGACTGCAGATCGTCCTCGGTGAGGCTGGGTTCCGCGCCTTCCACCTGTGCCAAGCTCAGCGTGGGCGCCTGGGGCAGGGGCACGAAATTCAACCTGGAATAAGTCAAGCGAGCTGGGGCTTCGCTGAATCGAGTTGACGCCTTCATGGATGCCCCAGCCGTCGCGGCCGATGCAGCATATCTTTCGCCCCAGCCCCAGGCACCCAGCGTGAACAGTAGTACGATGCAAAGTCGTTTCATGGCGCCGCCTGCCTGGCCAGCTTGGCCGCTTCGGCGCGCAACAGCAACTCCACTTCCCAGCCTTCGGTCTTGATCCGCAGATCGAGGTAGCTCAGGTAACGCACGACGTTGAAATAAGCGACCACGAACCACAACGCCGCTGGGAACAGGACCGTAAACGAATACTGATCCAACTCCAGTTGATCCGTGAAAATCTGCCGCGCCCAGCGCAAGGTCGCCCAGAGCGCAACGACCCAGCACCCGCCAAAGGCCAGCGATGCCAACCAGCGGCCGAACAGTTCTCCGAGGCTGAACTCGTGCAGCCGCGTGCAGCGTTTGAACGTACTGATATGGTGCGACTTGCCGGCGAAGATCGGATTGCGCTCCAGCAAGATGACTTCATTCATATACGGCCAGACGACATACAGCACGAGGATCGTTACGGTGAACAGGATCATCGCCGCGCGGCAGAACACCTGAATCAGGGTCAACTGAAACAGCGAATTGAAAAAATCGCTTCGCAATCGGCCCCAATCAGGCTGATCGTGAAACATCAACTGTCCAAAAAACAGCGTGACCAGCGACGACGCCAGCGGCATTTCCCAAGCCACGAGCAGCAGGTACAAGGCCACGTAGCCCGCCGGAAACGCTTCGATGTCGTATTCCAGGTCCGCCAGTTCCGTTAAACCGAGCAGCCAGTAATTGAAAATGGCAAACGGCAGGATCCCTAGCAACGACAGCGCCAGCCAGGCGCCCGCATGGCCCCGGATCACCACCATCGCCAGATCGAGCAGTTCTAGATAAGAACGCTCGCGCACCGCGATGCGCATTCGGTCAAACTGCATCCGTCTGACCTCCCCGCGGATACCCCAGCGCGACGAAATAGAAGATCAGCACGCCGCAACAAAGCACGGCCACTCCCGCCTTCACGGCGTACGGCGCGGTGCTGGGGGACAGGCTGGCCTCGATCAGTCCGGCCAGGCCAAACAAGATGACCGCTGTGACCGCGGCAGGAACTGCTTCGCGAAATGCACGGCGCAGCGACGCCGTGCGCGTGTACCCTCGCGTGTCAATGATCGAAAAGCCCAGCTTCATGCCAGCGGCGGCGCCCAGCACGATGGCGGTCAATTCAAACGGACCGTGTGCGGTGACGAATTGAAAGAAATTCGGACCGGATTTCGACGTGATCATGAAGCCAAACATCGCGCCCAAGTACAGGGCATTGAAGATCGTCTCGTAGATTCCGCCCACGCCGAGCAAGATGCCAAACACGAAGCAGCGCAGCCCGATCGTCGCGTTGTGATTCAGGTAGAAGCCCGTGCCGGCCTGCGCGGAGTTGAAATCGGTGCCGCCGACCGAATCGGCGTGCATCTCCTCAACCTGCTGCAGGCCTTCCTTGCCAATGACCAGGTCGGCGAACGCAGGGCTCAACCAGGCCGCCAGCATCGAAGCGATGAACACGCCATAGAACAAGCAGAACGCCAGTCGCACGCAGTTGTCGTGGAACAATCGTTGCGGGACCAAGTGCAGCAGTTCGTAGAGCCAGCGCTTGTAAGCGAACTTCCGGCTCAAGTAGAGTTGATTGTGCGCCCGCCCTACGAGCTGATGCAGATACTGCACCGTGTTGGGCGGCAGTTGGTAGGCATCTGCCAGCGCCAAATCCGCGCACGCCGCGCGATACAAAGTCGCGAAACGCCCCACGGCCGGCGCCCCCGCCGTCCGCTTGCGATGATGCTCCAACTGCACGCAAAGCTGCTCCAGCTCGCGCCAGTTCTGCAATCGCGATTCGAGGAGTTCGACGACTTTCATGGGGGCGGGGCAGTAGGTGGAGTAGGTGAAGTAGTTTACGTGCGCGCTACTTCCATGGGGCGCGCTTCGTCGAGGACTTCCGTCGCTGAGGCGATGAACGCTCGATGGTAAACCGCACACAGCAGCAGGTCGTAATTCGTATTCGCCGGCAGGTTATAGCGCTCGCGGAGCGCTTCGCCTAAGTGGCTGGCCATTTCGAAACGCCGGGCGACCGGGACTCTCAGGCGACGCTGCACATAGGCCGAGAGGGCCCGGCCGAGGCTGCGGTTCACCACCAGATTCACGGGCAATTGTGTCGCGAGTTGCAACACGGCCGGTTCCGTCACCCGGGCGACGCCGTAGAGTTGTTGCGGTTCGTCCAGCACGACCATCGTGCCGGCCGCCCAATCGCCGAGCCGTTGGTAGTTGCCGTAGACGAACATGAACAGCAGGCCCAGTTGCAGCGTCGAGAGCGGGATCGGCGATTCTTCGAATGTCCAGTACGCCCAGGGCAGGGTGTCGGCGTGGCGGAGGAAGTTACGGCCGATCGCCTGAATACCATTGATCGGCTGGCCGTCTTCCGAGAGTACACGCAGCCCGAACATTCGTTTGCCGAGCGTCTGGCCGTTCCAGAGGGACTCGAACACGCCGCCGTAGAACCAGGTCGTGAAAAAATGAGCGACCAGACCTACCAGGGCCACGGTGCCAAAACTCTGCAGCACCCCGAACACCAGGAAAGTGATGATGCAGATGACGATAATAAACACCCAGCACAGCAGATTATCGAGCAGGTACGCGCCGAGCCGCCGAAAGGGCCCCGCCACGCGATACGTGAATTCGATATTCTCCGGCGTGACGATCTCGATGCGGTTGTCGAGCTGTTTGATCGCGCCGTTCATGCGAGTCCGTAAACCAGGTGCCGTCCCGGAAATTGCGAGTGCCTCACATTATTCGTCATCCCAGCGCGAGCCGCAAGGAAGCAACAAGTCTGGAATGCCGATGGTCTGTGGGAGGCGTCTCCGACGCCGATGGGGATTGCTCGGGGGATAGATTGGTCGAACCGCGAAATTCGTCCGTTTCATCGGCGTCGGAGACGCCTCCCACAGGCCTTTCGTGTTGCCGCGGCCGATTATTTATCGATTGCCGGCGTCAGCAACGTCGCCCCGCGGGCTTTCGTCTTGATCGTATAAACCTTGTCGGCGCAGGTCACGTACAGCGTATCCCAGTCCGGCCCGCCGAACTCCACGTTCGACAGAAAGGCGTTCTGCGGCTTGGCGATCACTTCCCAGAGCCGGCCCTGGTCGTCGAACACCTGGATGCCGGCGTGCGTCGCAACGTACACCCGATTCTGCGTATCGACCGCCATCCCGTCCGCCCCGCTTTCCGTGCGGCCAGGCGTCAGGTTCATCGTGTAGTACGGCTGCTTTGCCGACAGCGTGCCGTCGTCGCCGACCTGAAAACTCCACAGATACTTGCCGGCGAACTCCGCCACGACCAGCGTCTTGCCGTCCGGCCAGAGAATCAAGCCGTTCGGCCGGGCGATCCCCTCATCGACGAGCCGCTGCTCGCCTTTGGGCGACACATACCACACCTTGCCGTTGTCGAAATCGGTAAAGTACACGCCGCCGTCGCGCGTGACGACAATGTCATTCCCGGCGACCCCTTCGGACAGCGTTGTCGCGTCGCCCTTGGCATCGAAGGTGACGATGCGCTTCAGGCCGCCCTGGCAACCGTACAGTCGGCCATCGGCGCCGAACATCAGTCCGCCGACGCCCTCGCTCTTTTCGACGAACACGCTGATGTTCCCCGTGGCGTCAACCTTGTGAATCCGGTTGGCGCCGACGTCGGCGAAGTAGAAGGTTTCTTTCCCGTCCCACGCGGGCCCTTCGGTGAACCGGTAGCCTTCGCCCACAAGCTTCCAAGTCTCCCCTTCCAGGAGAATGTCGGAGTTTTTCGTCATCGGCAGCGCGTCGTCGCGCCACAGCCAACGCAACGCCTCCGGCAACACCGCGCCGCCATGCTTGCCGTTGTGTCCGCCGTCGCCGAAAACGAGTTGATGGTCGTAGCCCTTGAACTTCAAAGCTGCCGCCAATTCCTGATTCGCCAGCGGCCAATTCCCGTGGTTGTTGTCGAGATCGCCGCTGCCGTCCTGGAGGTACACACGAATCGGCTTGGTCTCGCTCTTCCGCACCAGCGCCGCGTAGTTGTGTCCGCCGCGGATGTTGGTGAAGCTCCCCACGTGACTCAGCACCTTGCCGAACGCGTCGGGCCGTTCCCAGGCGGCGGTGAAAGCACAAATGCCGCCGGAGCTGATGCCGCCAATCGCCCGCCCGGCCGCGTCGGTCCGCAAATTGTATTGCTTGCCGACCTCGGGCAGGATCTCCTCCAGCAGGAAACGCACATAAAAGTCCGACAGCGAATCGTACTCGAAGCTGCGATTGCTCCGCGGTTTGCCCCCTTCGCCCGCCGGGTACTCGCCCGGATTGATGAACACGCCGATCGTGACCGGCATCACCCCCGCGTGAATGAGGTTGTCGAACACAACCGGCACGCGGAAATCGCGTTCCTCATTGACATACGATCCGCCGTCCTGAAACACCATCACGGCGGCCGGTTGTTCCGCCTTGTACTGCGCCGGAACGTAAACCCAAAAGTCGCGAACCGTGCCGGGAAAGACCTGGCTCTGCTCCCAGCGATGCTTCGTAACCGTGCCGCGCGGCACGCCTTCCTGGCGCTGGGAATCGGGACCGAGTTGGTAGTCGTCGGCCGCCAGCGCTGGCGACGCCAGAAACAGCAGCGCGAAGGGAACGAGCAACAATCGCAACATGGCGGGCAACCTCGATGCGGCAGGTGAAGAATGCGCGATGGGCGTGGGAATCCCCCAAAGGCTAGTCGCCCCACGGACGGGTTGCAAGCTGCCGCGCTGCTAACCGGCGAGTGGAAGCGCAGGTGCCGCCCTGCGCTACGGGCAGTTCCCTCGGACTCCCTCGGCCAGGAAAAGGGAGTCTATGGGGCGTGGTGACCGGATTTTCGGGTCAGGAAATAGGCGCAACTGAGCAGCATCATGAACGTGCCAAAGACGGACAGGGCGAGCGTGAAGGCCTCAAAAAACTCCAGGTGCGAATACTTCAAACGGTCCTGCACCAGCAAGGTAATGATCGAACCGGAGTAGCCAATCGCGTCCGCTACGTAGATCGCGAAGACAGCCGTGCCCACGACGCGCGTGTAGGCGATGATGCGATCGAAGAGCACCGAACCATACGGCACGTAGGCCAAGTACGAGCCTAATCCGCAGGCGGTCATCCACCAGAATCCGGAAATCGCGCCGGCGCGATGCAACAAGGTTGATCCGCCCAGCAATAACAGCCCGCCGGTCATAATTGCAAACGCGGCGAGCAGCCCGCGGCGGTTGTCCTTGATGGCATTGAGCGCCGCGAGCATCCCCATCACGCCGAAGCTCACGCACATGCCGCTTTGCGTGATAATCGTCTTGTTTTTTTCGTCCTCGTATTTGTAGTTCAGCGAGTCGAACAATTCGACGATGAAGTTGTCGCGGTAGTCGCGATAGGCAGTCAGGAAAAAGTACGTGATCAGCAGCGACACGAGGCCCCAGAGGAAATGTTTCACAAAGGCCAGGCGATGCGCGTTGTCCATCGTCTCGCGCACGCTCCGCGCGGCCTGATCGTCGGCAGTCGGTTGTGGAACCTGGCTCAATAGCCAGACGGACAGCAAATACACGGGCAGGAAGATCGCCCCGGTTACGGCCGGCATCCACATTTCGGAAACGCCGCTGCCCAAGAGCGGCGAAGCCCATTCCGGCGGCGACATCAGCGCCCGGGCAAAGTCCTTCGTCATGTCGCTGGCGATGATAAACGAGCAGCTCAATCCGGCGAGCAGCAATTCGGACGTCTTCCGACCTTCCAGGTACCAGACGACCAGTCCCCAAACCATGCCGAGCGATAGGCCGTTAAGGAATAAGGGAACAAACTTCCAATCCAATGGCATGAGCGCGAACGCCACCAACGTCGCTTCCGCCCAGACGATCAGCCCCACCAGCGCCATGGCGCGCCGTTGGGGTTTAATTTCCGAGCAGAATTTGACGCCCAGGTATTTCGAAAGCGTGTAGCCGATCAACTGACTGACGACGAGCACCGTTTTAAGGCCGTACTCGATGCCGAAGAACGTTGTGGAGAAGTCTGCGAATTTCGCCGCCGAGAACGGTTTGCGAAACGCGTACATGCAGAAGTACGTCGAAAATGCCGCCAGCATGGCGAACAGGGTGAACGCTGGTTGCGGCGCGTTGGCCAGCCAGGCGGTGAGGCGACCTTGAGGGCGGGACACGGCGGGGGGACTCGCTGATTCCGGAAAGTTGGCGACCCAAAGCGCGCTCAGACAGAATATCATCCACGGCACAGATCGCCAGCGGCGGCCGTTGCAATTCGGGCCGTTTCCCCGGAATATGGGGTGGCGTTTGTTTCCATTTCGTGAGTTCGCCGCGCAATGCCTGCTGATTCGCCGCTTGTCGATCGTTCCGAAGGGGATGTCAACCTTTCCCCGCGCCGCGAGCAGTGGCAGGACGCGCAGTTGGACGCGGCCACTCGAAAACTGCTGGCCGACGACGCAAAGTGGTTTCTGGAGCAATCGCTCTCGACGCCGTGTTTGAACGCCTTGTCGGGCGCGCGAGGCATCTACGTCGAGGACCTGCAAGGTCGCCGATACATGGATTTCCATGGCAACAGCGTCCACCAGGTCGGTTTCGGGCATCCTCGGGTGATCGAGGCGATCAAGCAGCAACTCGACGCGATGCCGTTTTGCACGCGGCGCTATGCGAACCAGGTGGCCGTCGATTTCGCCGCAAAACTGGCGACAGCATCGCCCGGCAACCTAAACAAAATCCTGCTCGCGCCGGGCGGCACGAGCGCGATCGGCATGGCGCTCAAATTGGCACGGATCGTCACGGGGCGCTTCAAAACGATTTCGATGTGGGACTCGTTTCACGGCGCGTCATTGGATTCCATCTCGCTCGGCGGCGAAGCGATCTTTCGCAGCCGCATCGGGCCACTGTTGCCGGGAACCGAACACGTCCCGCCGGCGGATAGTTATCGCTGCCTGTGGGATTGCTCAACGCGCGGCGGCTGCGATTTGAAGTGCTCGAATTACCTTGAATACGTGCTGGAACGAGAAGGGGACGTTGCGGCGGTGATCGCCGAGCCCATCCGCAGCACTCCCTTTGTGCCGCCGCCCGAATACTGGCAAGCCGTCCGGCGCGCTTGCGACAAACACGGCGCGCTGTTGATCTTCGACGAAATCTGCCTGGGTCTCGGCCGCACCGGCAAAATGTGGGCGAGCGAACATTTCGGCGTCGTGCCGGACATGATGGTGCTCGGCAAAGGACTTGGCGGCGGCGTGTTCCCGCTGGCGGCGCTCGTGGCGCGGGATGATTTCGACGTCGCCGGCGATCGCGCACTCGGGCACTACACGCATGAGAAAAGCCCGGTCGCCTGCGCCGCGGGGCTTGCGACATTGCAAATCATCGAAGACGAAAAACTGGTCGAGAACGCCCGAGAGCTGGGCGCGCATGCGATGCGGCGGATGCAGGCGATGAAGGAAAAATACCCGCTGATCGGAGACGTCCGCGGCGTCGGTCTGTTGCTGGGGATCGAGCTGGTGAAGGACCGCCAGACCAAGGAAAAGGCCACCGACGAAGCCGAAGCGGTCATGTACCGCGCCTTGGAACTGGGACTGAGCTTCAAGCTCACCATGGGGAGCATCCTGACGCTCACCCCGCCGTTGATCATTAAGCGCGAGGAACTGGACAAGGCGCTCGACATCATCGAGCAATGTCTTGGCGAAGTGAGCTGCCGTTAGCAAGGCGATCGACGACTGTGTTCGCCGTGCCTTTGCACTACGCCCGCGATCAGGGGTCCACTTCTGCTTGGCCGCCTCACGGCCAATTATGATGATTCCTGCGACGGAGGACGAACCGCAGTGACGGCGACTAGCGCAAACGCTTCGCGCTGCGGATCATCACCGTTTCGGTGGGAAGATTGCCGAAAGACTCGCTGTTCTTCACCGGCACGGCCGCAATAGTCTCAATCACGTCCCAGCCGTCGATCACCCGGCCGAACACGCAATAGCCGAAATCCTCGGCGGTGAGCGAATGGTGGTCCAACTCGGCATTGTCCGCCAGGTTAATGAAGAACTGGCACGTCGAGCTATCGATCTGGTCGGCCGCGCGGGCCATCGAGATCGTGCCCTGCACGTTTTTTAAGCCGTTTTCGGCCTCGTTACGAATCGGCCGGCCCGCCGGCTTCTCCGCGAGCTCTGGCGTGAAAGTTCCGCCCAGCATCACGTAGCCCTGGTCGATCTGGTGGAACAGCGTGCCGTCGTAGTGGCCGCTTTCCACATACTTGAGAAAGTTGCGGACCGTTTCCGGGGCGTGTTCCGCGTCGAGCTCCAATGTGATCCGGCCATGCGTCGTATCGAGCGACACTTGCGGATACCGCTCGAAAGCCGCGGCGCTCTCACTGCCCGACGAATTGGCGACCGCGTCCGGCGCGACTTCCGTTTCTGACACGGCGGTATCGACGTCGCTTCCGCCGCAGCCGCTCAAGGCGAACGAAACCGCGACGCATCCCAACCACTGATGTCCGTATAGCCTGCGCATGACGACCCTCCTGGTCTCGGTCCACTTCGGCCGATGTGAACTCGGCGGCTAATCATCGAAAACCCAGGCGATTTCCGCAACACCGATTTCCGCGGTCGATGAACCTCTTGATATGGCCCCCGAGGGATTTTCCACGCGGATGCGAGATTTTCGGTGCATGTCCGTCTTGGCGGCCAGCGGGCAACCGCTGATAATTCAGTCGCGTCGCGCATCAAAAAGGCGCGACATTCTGGCCGCTTGGTGAAATTGGCAGACACGCAAGATTTAGGTTCTTGTCCCGCAAGGGGTCAGGGTTCGAGTCCCTGAGCGGCCACTGCTTACAGGGAAAGGGTTTACGTCAAAAAACACGTCAACCCGGGAGCGTCAAAATACCCCCCTAAAAGTGAAAAAATTGGATAGGAATTGGATAGAGATTTGGTAAGCTGGTGGCACAAGATCATTAGAAATGTGCCGCCAACCGCTATCCAATTCTCTATCCAATCATGGCCAAAACGTACAACGCCAGATACAAGCTCACGTGGTTTGCTCCCACGTGCTGTTGGAAGAAGTACCATCAAGGCAAGGTCTATTACCTGGCACGCGGCCAGTGCAAAGGCAAAGGGGATAGAGACGGTTATGACGCCGCTTTGCATGAGTGGATTCAAACCCTGGCTAAGGTGGTTACAACGCCACGTAGGGTAAGTGAATCCCTGTACTCGGACCCCAGTGAATGGGGCGGCGTTTCAATTGGCCTGGCCACCAACTACAAGGCATTACGCCCCAGCACTTCTGGCCCTGCTCCAAGTACCCCCACACTTCCCGCAACTATCGCTGGGCTGGTTGACGTATACCTGTCAGAGTGTAGGACGATGGCTGAGTCTGGCCAAATCTGCCGGGCACAGTACAGCGATATGCTCTACCGCTTGAATGACTTTGTTGGCTATTGCCAGCACGTTCAAGCTACGGCTATCGCCGATCTTTCCAACAGCTTGTTGGCCGCGTATCGCCAAGCTCAGCTTAGCTTGATCGCACTCCCCAAAAAACAAGGCGGCATTTCAGCCGTCAGCGTCAAGAAACGTCTCCAATTCTTGGGGCGGTTTGTTGAGTGGTTGGCGGATCGGGAAGTGATTCCCGGTATTCCTAAGATCGTTAACCGCAAGTTCGCAGCCGTCAAATTGCCCCCGCCTCAACCCAAGTTCTTTGCACCTGAGCAATTACAAATTGTACTTGGTGCCGCAAGTCCCTTGATGCGTGCATGCATCTTGCTGGGGTTGAATTGCGGGGCAACTCAAGTGGACATTTCCACGTTGGAACATTCCCACATTGACTGGAAAGCTGGCACCCTCACCCGCCCCCGCAATAAGACGGGTGTAGAGAGTGCCTTTGTCCTTTGGCCGGAAACTGTGGAAGCAGTTCAGGCAGTACGGACCAAAGCAAAAGATTCTAAATCTGTCTTACTCAGTGAAACGGGCAAGGCACTTCTCAGGGAGTCATTCAAAGACAATGGCCATATGGTCAGGGTGGACTCTATCGGCAAATCCTTTGCCCACGTTTTGAAGTGCTGTGGCATTGAGGGCATGGCATTCAAGCACCTTAGAAAAACGTCAGCAGATCTTATCGCCCAAAAGTTCCCGCCATATCTGGTTGACCAGTTTTTGGCTCATGCCAGTTCCCCGATGCGGCGGCACTACGCCAAAGAGCACTTGAGGGAGGAATTCCGCACCGCGTTGGACTTCTTGCGTCAGACCTACTTCCCGGGGGCAACAGAATGACACTCCAACAGTTGGCAGAATCCCGCAAAGGCAAAACCTCACCGCTCAAAGGCAGGAGGTCCCCGATTGAGTTGTTGACGGATCAAGAGGTTTTGGCCCTCATCAAAGCATGTTCCGCACGATGCCCCACAGGGTGCCGCAATAGGGCAATCTTGGCTTTAATGTTCCGTGGGTGCCTGAGAGTCTCAGAGGTCACCGCGTTGGCTGTACGTGATCTGGATTTGATTCAAGGCACCTTGACGGTTCGCCACGGCAAAGGGGACCGTAGACGGATGATTGGATTGGACCCGCAAACCGTGGCCCTTGTACAGGTGTGGTTGGGTGCAAGGTCAAAATTGGGGGTGGGTAACCAGCTTCCCCTTTTTGTCACCCTCAAAGGTAGACAAGTTCAAAACGTCTACTTGCGGAACCTTTGCAGGAGACTCGCCCGCAAGTGCGGAATTTCAAAGCGTACACACCCGCACCTGTTTAGGCATTGCGGGGCCGTGGCTATGCTCAAAGAAGGGTTGAACATTCCCGAAGTGTCAAAGGCTTTAGGACATTCCAGCATTTCAACCACGGCAACATACTTGAACCACGTTTGTCCGCTGGAATTGGTGGAGAAGATGAACCAGCGTAGCTGGAATCTCTAGAGGCGTTATGTCAAACAGGCCTGAGTTCTTTAGAAGGTTGCACAGCCAGAATAGAGGGTGCGGCACAAAACTGGCATTGCTGGTTACTTGTGCCTGTATTCTCTATTGGATCATTCGGGTGTTATTTGGCATGAAGGTTTTCTAGTGCAAACGTTTGCACTTGGCGGCAACGTACCCAACATCCGCGGGCACCATGAAACCCAAGTTTTCCATTCTCACGTTGTTGGGCATCACGGCTTACGTGGCTGTGGCGATCGCAGGCGTGGTAAGTCCAGTAGGGCACTATGTTGGCCTCGGCCTATGGGCAGTCGGCACACTCATGGTGTTTGTAGTCGCCACAGGCGTGGCAAGCGATCGCGTCATCTTTTCACGCGGATTTGTTGCCGGGTCAACGTGGGGTTTGCTCATGCTCATGTTAAACCTTACGTGGGAGAGTCATTTCTATGAAGCTGCTGAAGCACTGCGGAGAATGCTCACCTCGCCCATTGACTCGCGGACAATTGAACTCAATCTCATGCAATTTTCCGTTACTTGCATCGGCTTGCTTACGGGCTATCTGGCACTCTGGCACTACCGATGGCAGGAACGGCGGGCCAAGAAGGAGAAGTCAGGGGAATGAGTGACAATCCCTACCAATCCCCGCAGTCAGATTTGCCCCCGCCGGAAGCAACGGCAGCAAAGATTGCACAATCAAGTGTGTGGCCTTGGTTTGTTGTTCGCATGGTTGGTGCGATTGTCGGCGGGACCATACTGGCATTCTTCGTATTCATGTTTTTGTTGTTTGTCATTTTTGGTGGACCAAGATAAGAATCCCCGCCCCCAACTACACCGAGTAATCAGAGGCGGGGTATTTATCGCCAAGCTTGATGGTACACCCGGCGATATACGATCCCCCTGACCCCGTTTGTGAGAGTCAGGGGGGAGGCTTCAACCGTTCGGGAAAATCGGGAAGCCATGTTTCAATGCCCCGCAGGCACAGCAATAAAGCTGGGCGTTTTCCCCGCGGGGCTAGGGGTAGATAGGCAAAAGGTGAAACTACCGGCCCCTATGTCTACGCCCCGCACTCACAGGCTGAGTCAACGCCTGCGAGTACATGAGCGGTTGATTGGCCTTGAGAATATGAGCCTGCCGCTGCAATTCAAAATCCCGTGCAAGACGTTGGGTTGCCGGATGAAATTCAGACTGATCCGCGACTAGCAAATCTTCACAGACCAAAAACACGTCTTCCGGTAGCAAGCACTGGCTCAGCGGAATTCCCGCACGGGTGAAGTTGTTGGCTTCACTCAGTTCAAATTGCTCTAATCTGGCAATCAACGCGGCACTCTTGCCGTATTCAGAGTCTAGCCGCGTGCGGATTTTCTCAGTTGCCGCCGCCAAGCTCCCGGCATATGTGT